>JAEZCY010000341.1 GCA_023429845.1 Acidobacteriota bacterium | reverse complement strand
CGCGTGGAGATGGCGCCGTCGGTGGAATCCGTGAGCGACAGTCAGCGTGCCGAATTGCTGGAGGGCCTGCGTCGATTCGTCGTCGCCGCTCGGTCACCGACGGCATCTCCACCACGACCTGGATGTGATCACGCTCGATCACCGCCTGATCGCATCACCGCCGGTCACCGTGTGGCCAGTGGTGGAACGCCGGTGTGTGCTGCCCGGCGATCTGGAAGGGCTCGTGGCGCGTTTCGAACGCGCGCTTTGACATCGGCATTGCCCAGCGGCGCTGACATCCGGGCCGCACGGTGTGCTCAGGTGATCGGTGGCGACCTGCGGGTGCGCTCACGAACCCACGTCGCGAGTTGCGGTTCCGACACGCCGCCGGCAGCCAAGGCGACGAACTGCGTGACGACATCCTCGCGTCAGCGCGCCGCGCCGCGCACGTACTCGTCGACGCTGCGCGCGAGCACGTCGAGCGGCACGTTGCCACCTCTCACGACGATGTCGTTGAAGGCCTCGAGGTCGTAGCGTGAACCGAGCGATGACTGCGCCCGGTCGCGGAGTCGATTGATCTCGGTGTGCCCGACCTTGTAGCCGCAGGCCTGGCCCGGCCACGAGCAGTAGCGATCCACCTCGCTTGCGACTTCGAGCGGATTGGAGCCGTTCTCCTCCACGAAGAACTGCACGCCGCGCTCACGTGTCCAGCCCTTGGCGTGCAGACCGGTGTCCACGACGAGGCGGCAGGCGCGAAACGCCAGTGACTGCAGGTACCCGAGGCGTCCGACGCGGTCGCTCTCGTATGCGCCGAGTTCGTCGGCCAGCTGCTCGGCGTAGAGGCCCCACCCTTCGGAAAAGGCGTTGAAGGCCAGCACCTGCCGGACCAACGGCTGCTGGTGCGTGTACTCGCCCTGCCAGATGTGGCCCGGGATCGCCTCGTGGAACGTGAGGTCCGCCAGGCTGTACTTGCTGTGGAGTGCGGTGGTGCGCAGGTTGATCCAGAAGCGGCCCGGGATCCGGCCGTCGATCGAGCCGGCGCCGCCATACGCCGCGGGCGCGCCGGGTTCCTCCTCGGGCGGCAGCCGCTTCACTTCCATGTTCGGATCGACCACGGTGTTGAACGCGCGTGGCATCTGCGCCTTGATCCACCGCAGACGTTCGTCGATGAACGCGAGGATCTCGGCTCGTCCAGCGTCGCCCTCGGCGAACTGGTAGCGTGGGTCCTCGGCCAGCGCCTTCATGCGCACGCCGACGCTGCCCGTGGCATACCCGATCTCGCGCAGGATGGCGTCCATCTGCGCGTGCAGACTCCGGAGTTCGGTAAGCCCGAGCTCATGAACCTCGTCGGGCGTCATGCTCGTCGTAGTGGACGCCTCGAGCGCCCAGCGGTAGAACGCCTCGCCGTGCGGCCGGGCCGAGATGCCGGGGGCATCGGTCGCGAGCCGTCGCTGCGCCTGCAGTTCGGTGAGCTGGCGTTCGAGGGCCGGCGCGATCTCCTGCGACGCGATCTGCCGCGCGCGGGCCGCCCAGTCGCCCGGGATGCTGGTGGTGCGACGCGCGAGCGACTCGACGACGGTGCCGCCCTGCCGGGCATTCTCGAGCGACAGCGTGAGCTGGGCGATTGCCTTGTCGAGGAGAAAGTCGGGCGGGATCAGCCCTGCGGCCCTGGCGTCCTCGATGCGGCCGCGCTCGCCATCGAGTTGTCTGGCGAACGATTGCAGCCTCGCCAGATACGCCTCTGCATCGTCGCGCGACTCGACGAGGTGGTCGCTGTCGAGGAAGCGCGGCACGTCGAGGTACGCGCCGACGTTCTGGATCACCACGTACGGGGTGTTGCGCCAGCTGCCGACGGTGATGTCGCCATAGGGCAGGGCGAAGCCCTTCAGGGCGATCGTGTACGCGCTGCGCACGACGTCGAGGCTGGTGCGCACGGCCTCGGGCAGCCCATCACGGCCGAACGCCTCCACTCGCGCGAGGTCGGCCCTCACGCGCTCGGCGATCCGGCGCTTGCCCGCCTCGGAGCGATCCGCGAGCTGCGAGCGCAGCGCGGCCCGGGCCCCGGTGTCTACGCCCAGCGACGTGGCGGTCTCGGGAAACAGGGCGAGCAGGTGTTCCGCACACTCGTCGAGTAGCGCGCGTGCCTCGCGTTCGCGCGATGTGGAGGACGCCGATGCGCCGGTGTCGCCGTCGCGACGGCACCCGGCCAGCCATGGGAAGACGGCAGTCGCCGCGAGAGCGGCAATGAGCGAACGGCGGCTGGTGATGGTATCGAACACGTGACTCCCGATCCTCAATCCGAGGCCCTGGATTCGCCGGCCCAAACCCGGAACCCAAGCCCGAATCCCCTCAATACTTCATGTACACCGTCTTGAGCGTCGTGTAGAAGTCGATCGCTTCGGGGCCCTGCTCGCGCGGGCCGAGCGAGCTCGCCTTGGACCCGCCGAACGCGACCTGATACTCGACGCCTGCCGACGGCAGGTTCACCATCACGAGCCCGGCCTCGATGCGCTGGGCGAACTGCAGCGCGTGCGAGAGCGACCGCGTGCAGATCGTGGCGGACAGCCCGTACCGCACGTCGTTGGCGATGGTCATCGCGTGTTCGAAGTCATCGGCTGCCAGCAGCGCGACGACGGGACCGAACACCTCTTCCTGGGCGATGGTCATTTGCGGAGTCACGTCGGCCAGCACCGTCGGCGCGACGAAGTGACCGCGAGCGAGTGTGCCCTCGGTGAGGCGATTGCCTCCGGTGAGGACACGCGCCCCGGCGCTGCTCGCTGCCGCCACCTCCTGCACGACGCGGTCGGCATGACGTGCGTCGATGCTGGGGCCGACCTCCACGCCGCTCTCGTCGCCGCGGCCGACGCGCATCGCACGCGTCTTGACCGCGACCTTCTCGGCGAACGCCCCGGCGACCGAGCGCTCGACGATGGCCCGCGACGTCGCGGTGCAGCGCTGGCCCGTGGCGCCGAACGCCGCATTCAGCACGATGGCCGCAGCTTCGTCCAGGTCAGCGTCGGCGAGGACGATGGTCGGGTTCTTGCCACCCATCTCGAGCTGGACGCGTGCCTTGCGCTTGCCGCACACCTCGGCAACCCTGCTGCCGGTCGATTCCGATCCGGTGAACGAGATCGCACGCACCTGCTCGTGCGCGACGAGGGCGCTTCCGGCGTCGCCGCCTCCATGCACGACGTTGAGCACGCCGGGCGGCAGCCCAGCTTCGACCAGGATCTCCGCCAGCCGCGTGGCGCAGAGCGGTGCGAGCTCGGATGGCTTGAGCACCAGGGCGTTGCCGCTGATCAGCGCCGGGCATGCCTTCCAGGCGGGGATGGCGATGGGGAAGTTCCATGGCGTGATCGCGCCGACGACACCAAGCGGAGAGCGCAGGGTGTGCATGAACACGCGATCGCGCTCGGAGGGGATGACCCGACCGAAGAGCCGCGCGCCTTCACCGCCGTAGTAGCGCAGGATGTTGACGGTGCGCCCGACCTCGCCGCGCGCCTCCGGAACGGTCTTCCCTTCCTCGCGCGTCATCTCGCGCGCAATCTCGTCGGCGCGTGCCTCCAGGAGATTGGCGGCGCGGAAGAGCACGTCGCCGCGCTTGGGGGCCGGCGTTGCGGCCCACGCCGGCTGCGCCGCGGCTGCCGCGGCGACGGCATCAGCCACGTCGCGCCCCGCCGACTCGGGAAAGGTACCGACGAGATCATCGACGTCGGCAGGGTTCCGGTTCTCGAACGTGCGTCCGGTGGCCGAGGGCTGCCAGCGTCCGGCGATGAGATTGAGGTAGGCGGACATCGCACTAGCCTAATGCGGAAGCGGGCCAACGGCGTACGGTACGTAGGCTGTAGGCCGTAGGCTGACCCTGCAGCCTGCAGCCTGCAGCCTGCAGCCTGCAGCCTGTAGCCTGTAGCCGTGCGCCTCATCGTCACCGACCTCGACGGCACCCTCATCGACCACGACACGTATTCCGCCGAGGCTGCACGTCCTGCCCTCGAGGCCGCGGCGCGCGCGCAGGTGCCCGTTGTGCTGTGCAGCAGCAAGACGCTTGCGGAGATGTCGACGCTGGCGCGCACCCTCTCCGTCGCGCCCGCCCCCCTCATCGTCGAGAACGGCGGGGCCGTGTGGTTTCCGCCTGGCTGGGCGTCGATCCCGGAGAACGCCGTGGAGGGCAGGGACGGTGGCCGTGTTCTGGTGCTGGGCGCAACGGCGGCGGAGCTGCGTCCACTCCTGCCGCGCCTCGCCAGCGCGACGCATACGACCTTGCGGGGGTTCTCGGCGATGACGGATGCGGAGGTGGCCGAGCGGACAGGGTTGCCGCTCGCGGTCGCCGGCCTGGCGCGGCAGCGCCAGTACTCCGAACCGTTCGTGTGCGCGAACGGCGGCGACCTGTCCGCCTTCGACCTCGCGGCCCGCCGCCTCGGGGCGCGGGTCACGCGCGGCGGCCGGTTCTTCCACCTGACCGGCGCGTCCGACAAGGGCCGCGCGGTGCGGATGGTGCGCGCCACGTGCCCGCAGGTCACGCGCGTGCTCGGGCTCGGCGACGCACCGAACGACATCGCGCTGTTACTCGCGGCAGACGACGCGGTGGTGGTGCCGCAGCCGACCGGGCTGCACGCCGACGTCGTGGCCGCGGTGCCGCACGGGCGTCACGCGCCTCACCCCGGACCCGCGGGATGGTGCGCAGCCGTGCTCGACTGGCTCAGCGAAGCCTGAACCGTCACCACGTCCCCGCTTCCCGAATCCCGAATCCCGAATCCCGAGCTCCGGTTCTACGCGTTGTCCTCCCGGACCGCATCGCGCAGCCTCAGGAAGATGTCCGGAATCGCGGCCACGACGCGGTTCCAGTTGGGAATCAGCGGCACGCCGAGCGGATCTTCGAGGAACTGCTTGCTGGCGATCTGCACGCCGCGTGCGAATGCTTCGACGGCGCTTTCCTCGGCGTGGCGGTCGAACTCGAGCCCGTTCAGCATCGCGTCGTGGTGGAAGCGCAGGAGCGTGTCCTCCGCCGTGCGCACGTACGTCGCCTCCAGCGTGCGGAACGCGCCGCCCGAGAGCTCGACGCCTTCGGCGGCGAGTTGACGGAAC
Source organism: Acidobacteriota bacterium (assembly GCA_023429845.1). Lineage (GTDB taxonomy): Bacteria > Acidobacteriota > Vicinamibacteria > Vicinamibacterales > Vicinamibacteraceae > Luteitalea. The sequence goes on along the minus strand of JAEZCY010000341.1, from coordinate 12,581 downwards.
AGCGACTTGCAGATGTCCACGGTCATCTTCATCAACCCGGCGGTGGCGTCATCGGCCGACACGTGCTGATGCTTGTGATCGTAGCGATCGGCGATGCCGACCTGGCAGATGCGGCGCAGCGACGTGTTGCGGTAGACCTCGCCGAGCATGCCGACCTCGAGACCCCAGTCGCCGGGGATCCGGACGTTGCGCACGAGGTCCATGTCCATGGCGAACTCGCCGGCCAGCACGTAGCGGAAGCTGTCCATGTATGCCAGCAGCGGCTGCGGCCCGACGATCTTCGAGAGGCTGCGAATCACCGGGGTCATCAGGAGCCGGGTCACACGACCGTGCATGCGGTTGTTGCCGACGCGCGGGTAGAAGCCCTTCGAGAACATGTACCCGAGCGTGGGATTGGCCACCGGGTAGCAGAGCCGCGCGAGCAGCGAGCGGTCGTAGGTCGTGATGTCGGTATCGTGCAGGGCGATCACGTCGCAGTCCGCCTCGCCCAGCAGGTACCCGTACGTCATCCAGCATGAGCGGCCCTTGCCCTGCTCGCCGATCGGAAGGTCCGCGCCGCGGATATCCTTGTAAAGGGCCTGGAGGCGGGGCCCGTCGTGCCACACGACGGTCACGGGCGTGGAGAAGCCGTCGAATGCCCGCCGCGCCGCGTCGTACTGCGCGCGGTCCGCGCGGTCGAGCGACACGACGATGCGCTTGAGGTAGGGCACGCGCGTCAACTCCTCGATGATGCGCGGCATCGCCGGCCCCTCGAATTCCGAGTACAGGGCGGGCAGGAGCAGCGCGGTCGGGCGGGTGCGCGTGTGCACGACGAGTTCGGCCTCGAGGCGTTCGAGCGCCTCCGGCGTGCCGAGGTTGTGAATCGTCGTGAAGACCCCGACCTGGTAGAAGTCGCTCATCTGCAGATCATTCTGTCCCGCGCAGCATTGCGCAAGCTCAACATGATGGTGGAAGGCAAGGGTGTCGTGAATGCGTAAGCGTGCGTTTGGCCTCGTGATGGCAGCCACTCTGTCGGCCGCGGCGGGGTGCCAGCGGGATGCGGGTCAGTCGGCGGCGTATGAAGCGTCGGCGGCGGCCGCAAGGTATCCCATCAGCGGCGTGGTGCAGGCGGCCAGCGCCGACGGACGCCGCGTCTCCGTTGCGCACGACGAGATTCCGGGCTTCATGGACGCCATGACCATGAGCTTCGCGCTCAAGGAGGATTGGGCCGTCAAGGTGGCCGCGCCGGGCGACCGCCTGACCGGCACGCTCGTCGTCGATGGGGCACGGTCGTGGATCGAGGGCACGTCGTTGACGAAGCCTCCCGAGGGCGACCCGACGAGCGCGCCCGGCGACACCGGTCTCGGCCCGGCGCCCGGCACACCGTTGCCCGCCGGGCCGCTGCGGGACCAGGCGGGCCGCGAGGTCACGGCGAAGGATTTCATCGGCCGCGATCTCGTGGTCACGTTCATCTACACGCGGTGCCCGCTGCCGGACTATTGCCCGCTGATGATGTCGCGCCTGGACGAGGTGGCTGCGCGTCTGCACAAGGCGGGACGGCGCGGCGAGGTCCACATGCTCGCGATCTCGATCGACCCCGCCCACGACACGCCGCCGGTGCTCGCGGCGTATGGCCGCACGCACATCAAGGCCGATGGTGACGCCCCGTTTGCCCACTGGTCGCTCCTCACGGGCACGCCGCAGCAGGTGGGCGTCTGGGCGTCGTTCTTCGGACTCGCGTACGAAGAGGAAGGCACGGAGATCGTCCACGGTCTCAGAACCGCGGTCGTCGATGGTGAAGGCCGCGTCGTCGGCGTATTGCGGGGCAACGACTGGACGACCAACCAGTTGATGTCGCTATTGCCGGATTAGGTAGGGACGGCCGTCCCGGACCGCTGGCGCAGGAGCAGACGGACCGCTGGGACAGGAGCAGACGGACCGCTGGGACAGCGGTCCCTACCTGACGTGTGGTGGCGGCCAAACACGAGTCCGTGCTGTCTAACGCTTCCAGGCAGGTTCCCCACAGGAGGCGTTCATGGTTCGTCCGCTGATTGCCGGCGGCATCGTCGCGATACTCGCGATGGTGACCGTCGCTGCGATGCCGACACGCGTGTCCCCGCAGGTCCCGCGACTCACTCCTCCGCACGTTCAGCGAACGCCGCCGCGCTACACGAGCACCAACGCGCAAGGCGGCCCCGCGCGACCCGCCGATGCAGCCGGAACGTTGAAGGGCGAAGTGCGAGACGCGGCCGGCCGGCCGCTAACGGGCGCGGTGGTGGACGCCCTGCACCCGGCAAGCGGTTGGCGCGGTCTCGCCCTCACTGATGCGCGTGCCATGTTCGTGATGGACCGCGTGCCCGCCGGTGAATTGACGGTGATCGTCCGTCGCGGAGCGCTCGAGTTCAGCACGCCGGCATCGGTGCGTCCGGGCAAGACGACGACGCTGGTGGTGCAGCCCGACACGTCGCTGCTGGGGCACGCCGTAACCGCCGGTGTGGCACCGCAGCCGGTCGACTCCTCGACCGCCGCGACGACGTTGGGCGCTCCACTCGCGTCCGAGGCGTTGCGCGCGCGAGCAGTCGGCAATGCCGCGGTGCAGTCCCCGCAGTTCCGGCACCACGTGCCGACAGGGCCTCCCACGTCGATGGACGCGTATGCCCGTGTCGACCCGTCGGGGTATCGGCGCGTTGCCGACGCGCCGCTCTCGACGTTCAGCGTCGACGTGGATACCGCGTCGTACTCGAACGCCCGCCGCTTCCTCATGGAAGGCGAACTGCCGCCGCCCGACGCCGTGCGTGTCGAGGAGTGGGTGAACTACTTCCCGTACGCGTATCCGGGCCCGCAGGGCGGTGACGCCTTCGGTGTGAGTACGGCGCTCACCGCTTGTCCCTGGAACAGCGCGCATCAGCTGCTGCGCATCGGCGTGCGTGGCCGCGCAGTGCCGACGGACGCACCACCCGCACGCAACCTCGTGTTCCTCGTGGACGTGTCCGGCTCGATGATGTCCAGCGATCGCCTGCCGCTGGTCAGGACGGCCCTGCGGATGCTCACCGACCAGCTCACCGCGCGCGATCGCATCGCGCTCGTCGTCTATGCCGGGCGCTCGGGCCTGGTCCTCCCGCCGACGCCCGGCGATCAGAAGGCGCGCATCCACGAGGCGCTGCAGGGGCTCGAGGCCGGCGGATCGACGAACGGCGCCGGAGGCATCCAGCTCGCATACGGCACCGCGCGCGCAGGCTTCATCACGGGTGGCGTGAACCGCGTCGTGCTGGCCACCGACGGCGACTTCAACGTCGGCATGACGAGCCTCGACGATCTGACGCGCCTCATCGAGGACGAGCGGCAGAAGGGCGTGTTCCTGTCGGTGCTCGGCGTCGGCCGCGGCAACCTGAAGGACGCCACGCTCGAGCAGCTTGCCGATCGCGGCAACGGCAACTACGCGTACGTCGATTCGCTGCAGGAGGCGCGGCGCGTGCTCGTGGAGCAGGTCGGCGCCACGCTCGTCACGATCGCCAAGGACGTGAAGCTGCAGGTCGAGTTCAACCCGCGCCACGTCGGCGCTTACCGCCTCGTGGGGTACGAGAACCGAGCGCTGCAGACCGAGGATTTCATCGACGATGCCAGGGACGCCGGTGAGATCGGCGCAGGGCGCACGGTGACGGCCCTGTACGAGATCGTGCCGCCCGCGGCCATGGGCAGTCTCGCCGGCGTCGCCTCCATGCGATATCGGCAGCCGGCCGCTGCCCGGTCCGGTCACGACGACGAGATCGCCACCGTGAGCGTGCGTCACAAGCTGCCAGACGGCGACAGGAGCGTCCTCGGCACCCATGCCGTCTCGCGCGCCGCGATCACCGCCGATGTGGACACGGCGTTTGCCTCGGCGGTCGCGGAGGTCGCGCTGGCACTGCGGCGCGATCCGCTCGCGTCAGGAGCAACGCTCGCAGGGGCGGCCCGTCGAGCCGAGGCGAGCATCGGCGCCGACCCGGGTGGCTGGCGTGCCGAGTTCGTCCGGCTTGCGCACCTGGCCCAGGCGCTTCAGGGCCTGAAGGGCGCGGAGACATCGGAGCCGTGACCGGGGGACCTCCGGCCAGGCCACGTCGCTGCGCTCGAGCACAGAACAGCGCCGGGCCGGGGTACGTATGACAATGGGTCGCGCACCGCGTCAGCCGGCCCGGTGCGCCCATCAGTCATGGCCCACACACCTTCCGCCCTCGGCCGCGCTGCGCGCGCGGTCGCCGTCCTCGCGCTGCTTGTCGGTACCGCCCGGAGCGCAGCGGCCATCGATACGGCCGATACGCGCCTGCTCTCGCAGCCGGCGATCAGTTCGAGCCACCTGGCGTTCATCTACGCGGGGGACTTGTACGTATCGGACCTCGACGGCCGGAGCGTGCGCCGTCTCACCAGCGACGAGGGCATCGAACGGCTGCCAGCGTTCTCGCCCGACGGCACGCAGCTGGCGTTCAGCGCCGAGTACGACGGCAACGTGGACGTCTTCGTCGTGCCGGTCACCGGCGGCGTGCCGCTTCGCCTGACCTGGCACCCTGGTCCGGACCTCGTGCAGGGCTTCACGCCGGACGGCGCCTCGGTGCTCTTCACGTCGTCGCGTGCCGTGTTCACGACGCGGTACACGCAGCTGTTCATCGTGCCGGTGAAAGGCGGCGTCGAGGTCGCGCTGCCGATTCCGAACGCCTCGCGTGCCAGCTACTCGGCCGATGGCACCCGCATCGCGTACAACCCGCTGAACCCGGCGCACCTGCAGTGGAAGCGCTATCGCGGCGGCTCTGCGGCCACCATCACGCTCTACGATCCGAAGACGCACGCCACCGAGCAGATCGCGCAGCCCGCTACCCGCGCCAACGACGTGGACCCGCAGTGGCTCGACGCGGCGCTCTACTTCCGGTCGGATCGCGACGGCGAGTTCAACGTCTACCGCTACGATCCGGGCTCCAGGCAGGTCACGCGTCTGACGACGCACGAGGACTTCCCGGTGCTCGGAATCTCGGCGGCGGCTGGACGGATCGCCTACGAGCAGGCCGGCTACCTGCACCTTCACGACGTCGCGACGAAACAGACCCGGAAGCTGACAGTCGGCATCGGCGCCGATCTCGTGGACCTCAGGCCACGCTTCGTGAAGGGCCCCGACTGGATTCGCGCGCTGTCGGTGTCGCCCTCGGGCGCCCGCATCGCGCTCGAGTACCGCGGCGAGATCGTCACGGTGCCGGCCGAGAAGGGCGACCCGCGCAACATCACCGCCACGACAGCCGTGCACGAGCGCGCGCCCGAGTGGTCGCCCGACGGCCGCAGCATCGCCTACTTCTCGGACGCCGGCGGCGAGTACACGCTCCACGTCCGCGCACAGGACGGGAAGGGCGACCCGAAGGTGATCGAGCTGACCGGGAGCGGCTTCTACGACGGCACGACGTGGTCGCCCGACAGCACCCGCATCGCATTCCGCGACAACGGGCGGACCCTGTACGTGGCCGATGTCGGGTCGGGGACGATCACCAAGGTGGCAACCGAGCCCGTCTACCGGCCGGGGGCATTCGGCGACACATCGTACAGCTGGTCGCCCGACAGCAAGTGGCTCGCGTACACGACGACGAGCCGGGCGCAGGTCCGGTCGGCGGCGTTGTACTCGATCGCGAAGCGAGAGTCGTTCCCGCTGACCGACGGGCTGAGCCACGTCAGCGAGCCCGTGTTCGATCGGAGCGGCAAGTACCTCTACCTGCTCGCCTCGACCGATGCCGGCCCGGTGCTCGACTGGTTCTCGCAGTCCAATGCCGACATGCGCTCGACGAGCGCGATCTACCTCGTGGTGCTGAAGAAGGGCGAACCGTCGCCCGTCGCAAAGGAGAGCGACGAGGAGAAGGCCGAAGCGGCCGACAAGGACGCGACCGCGAAGGGCGAGGTCGAGGCTGGAGAGAAGGAGGCAGGTGACACGAAGGATGGCGACAAGGACGCCGGGAAGAAGGCAGCCGCCCCGACCGTCATCGACATCGAGGGACTCCCGTCACGCATCGTCTCGCTGCCGATTCCCGTCGGCGAGTACGAGTCACTGCAGACCGGCGAGACGGGCAAGGTGTTCTTCGTCCGCAAGGCCGACGGCAAGTCCTCCATTCAGCAGTTCGATCTGAAGACCCGCAAGACGGAGACGTGGGTGCCTGCGGCCGATGCGTTCGTGCTCACGGCCGACGGCAAGAAGCTGCTCTACCGCAACGAGAAGTCGTTCCACGTCGTGGCGACCGACAAGAAGGTGGACGGCGCCGGCGGCAAGGTCGACGTGGAGGCCGTGCAGGTGCGCGTCGATCCACGTGCCGAATGGCCGCAGATCTTCGACGAGGCCTGGCGGATCAACCGCGACTACTTCTACGCGACCAACTACCACGGGCGCGACTGGCCGGCCATCAAGCAGAAGTACGCGCAGTTCCTGCCGCACCTCGCGCATCGCACCGACCTCGCGCGCCTCATCCAGTGGATGGGCAGCGAGCTGGCGGTCGGTCATTCGTACGGCGGCGGCGGCGACGTGCGGCGCCGTCCGGGCACGGTGCCTGGCGGGCTGCTCGGCGCCGACTACGAAGTCGTCGGCGATCGCTATCGCATCCGGAAGGTGTACGGCGGACTGAACTGGACGCCGACGCTGCGCTCGCCACTCACCGAGCCGGGGGTGGACGTCCAGGCCGGCGAGTTCCTGCTTGCCGTCAACGGCGTGGACCTGCGCGCGCCGGCCACGAACCTGTACGCGCCGTTCGAGAACACCGCCGGGAAGCTCCTCGAAATCACGGTCGGACCGAACGCCGACGGCGCCGGGTCGCGCACGGTCAAGGTGGTGCCCATCGAGAGCGAGGCGGCGCTGCGCAACCGCGACTGGGTCGAGGGCAACCTGCGGAAAGTGACCGAGGCGACGAAGGGGCGCGTGGCGTACGTGTACGTGCCCAACACCGCTGGCCTGGGGCACGAGTACTTCAAGCGCTACTTCTTCCCGCAGACCAACCGCGAGGCCGTCATCGTGGACGAACGCTTCAACGGCGGCGGCCAGGTGGCCGACTACTACATCGACCTGCTGCGGCGTCCGCTCGTCAGCTACTGGGCGACGCGGCACGGCGAGCCGGTGCGCACCCCGTCCGCGGCGATCCTCGGTCCGAAGGTGATGATCGCCGACGAGACTGCCGGCTCCGGTGGCGATCTCCTGCCGTGGATGTTCCGCAAGTTCGAGCTCGGCCCGATCGTCGGCAAGCGCACGTGGGGCGGCCTCGTCGGCATCCTCGGCTACCCGGTGCTCATGGATGGCGGCAACGTGACGGCGCCCAACCTGGCCATCTTCACGGAGGACGGGTGGGTCGTCGAGAACGAGGGCGTGCCGCCCGACGTCGAAGTGGATCAGACGCCGGCCGACGTCATCGAGGGCAGGGATCCGCAGCTCGAACGCGCGATCCAGCTCGCACTCGACGCCCTCGCGAAGACGCCGACGCCGGTGCCCGCGCGCCCGAGCGATCCGATCAGGTAGGGGCGCCCGCGGGGCCGGCTCGTCCCGTGTGCGGCGAGGCTACGGCGCGCCGACGACGTCGACGCCGCGGGACTCGAGCGCGTCGAGCAGTTCCGAATAGCTGCGGGAGTTCAAGCGGAACACCAGTTGACCGCTGCTCGTGTCGAGCGTGAGCCAGTGCCGCAGGCCGCGGCGCAGCGAGAACCGCCCCGGCTTCGTCGTGCGGTACGAGGCGCCGCGGATCGCGTCAACCGACGTCGTCTTCATCGGCACCTCGTCCTCGTCCAGCACGATCAGGCGTCGCCGCTCGAATCGCAGGTGCACGTCGAACTCCTCGTTCTCGTCGTCCACCTTGTCCACCAGGATCAGGTTCCGGAACTCGGCGACCCCGGCGGTACTGCCGGAAGCACGGGGCGTGGCGGCAGGTGCAGCCTCTCCGTCAATCTCTGCGCGCTCCGCTACGGCTGGGGACGCCTGGTCTGCGCCGCGCGCAACACGCACGGCGGAGTCCGGCGTCGCTGACGGGCGCGGCGAGGGGGCCACCGCCGTTGGTCGCACCACATCGGGCGCCTGCCGCATCGGCGATTGATCGGGCGAGGGCGCGGCGAGAGGCACCGGTGCCGGATCAGTCGCCGGAGTCGAAGGCGTTGACGGGCCGGCATCGGCACCCATGTGCGTCGTTTGCGCTTCGGGGCTCGGGGGAGAGCTGCTCGGGCGGCGCGTCATCGTCCAGCCGAGGGCGAGCGCGACACACAGCAGCAGCCCGCCGGAAATCGGCAGCCATCGTGGCGCATGAGGACGCGCTGCGACTGGTGGCGGCACCGTGACGGTCGTCGCCGACGCTGTCGGGGCGAACACCGGGATGCTGGCCGACGAGGAGGCCATCGACGCACGGCCGCCGGGAACGGGCGACACCGGCACGGCGCCGGAACTGGGCGTCGGCGGCACGACGATGCCCGCGGCGCGTGCGGTGGCGTCGAGAGCCTCGCGGAGATGCGCGGCGGTGGGAGGGCGATCCTCCGGCCGGCGAGAGAGGGTCTGCTGCAGGATCGGCACGAACGGCGCGGCGACGGCCGGCAGCAGCGCAGCGACCTCGGGCGCCGGGCCGTCCACGATCTCGCGCACGACGCCAGCGGCGGTGGTGCTGCGCCATGGGCGCCGCCCGGCCAGCATCTGACAGAACACGATGGCGAACGCGTACAGGTCGGCGCGACCGTCTACCGTTTCGCCGAGCACCTGCTCCGGCGCCATGTAGGCCAGCGTGCCGACGGCGTGCCCGGTCTGCGTGAGGCTGTCGTCCTCGACGAGCCGCGCGATGCCGAAATCGAGCAACTGCACGCGTCCCCGCTGGTCGATGAGGATGTTGCCCGGCTTGATGTCGCGGTGCACGATGCCGGCCGCGTGCGCGTACTCGAGGGCGTCGAGGATCTCGCGTGCCCAGGCGAGCGCCTGCGGCAGTTCGACGACGGACTGCCGTTCGAGGAGACGAAGCAGACTGTCGCCCTCGACGTAGTGCGTCACCATGTACAGCAGGTCCTCGTGGCGCGAGAACCCGTGCAGCCGCAGGATGTGCGGGTGGTCGAGTCGCGCGAGGATCTGCGCCTCCTTGCGGAAGCGCTCGAGCGTCGTCGGCGATGCGGTGACGTCGAGGCGCAGCACCTTCACCGCGACCTGGCGGCCGAGCATCTCGTCGGTGGCGAGATAGACGGTGCCCATGCCGCCCTGCCCGAGCAGGGCATCGATGCGGTACTGACCGAGTCGAGATCCGATCATCGCGACGGCGTCCTGCCTCACAGGATGTGGCCCGCGGGCTGCGTGCAGGCTGGAGATGGAGGGCGAACGGGCTCAGTATAGCTTTGACACGCCGCCGACGCCCGTGGCGAAATAGCGGCACTTTCCCGGAGTCCTGCCCGATGCTCAATCGTCGTGAGTTCCTGAGGAACGCCTCGATCGCGGCTGGCGTGTTTGCCACCGCCAACGTCTCACCTGCATTCGCCGCCCCGGAGAAGGGCCGCTTCGCCATCTCGCTGGCCCAGTGGTCGCTGCATCGCGCACTGTTCAAGGGCGGCATGAACAACCTCGATTTCCCGAAAGCCGCCAGGGAACAGTTCGGCGTCAGCGGCCTCGAGTACGTGAACCAGTTCTTCAAGGACAAGGCCCGCGACACGGCCTACCTGAAGGATCTGAAGTCCCGGGCCGAGGGCTACGGGCTGAAGAACGTGCTGATCATGATCGACGGCGAGGGCATGCTCGGCGCGCCAGACGATGCCGAACGCACGAAGGCGGTGGAGAACCACAAGCCGTGGGTGGACGCGGCGAAGTTCCTGGGCTGCCACGCGATCCGTGTCAATGCGGGCAGTCGCGGCGAGTACGCCGAGCAACAGAAACTCGCGGCGGACGGGCTGCGCCGGGTCGGCGAGTACGGCGCCTCGCAGGGCATCAGCGTCGTCGTCGAGAACCATGGCGGTCTGTCGAGCAACGGCGAGTGGCTTGCCGGTGTGATGAAGCTCGTGAACCTGCCTGGCGTGGGAACACTGCCCGACTTCGGCAACTTCCGCGTGAGCCGCACCGAGGAGTACGACAGGTACAAGGGCGTCACCGAGCTGATGCCGTATGCCAGGGGCGTGAGTGCCAAGAGCCACGACTTCGACGCGCAGGGCAACGAGACGCACACCGACTACCGGAAGATGCTCGACATCGTCATCGCGTCGCCCTACCGCGGATTCATCGGCATCGAGTACGAAGGGCAGACGCTCTCGGAGCCCGAAGGCATCAAGGCCACGAAGGCCTTGCTCGAGCGACATCTCCAGGGATACCTGTGAACACCGCCATCATCGGCGCCTGCCTGGCCGTCATGCTCGCGGGCATGACGGCTTCGTCGTCTCTCGCGCAGGGCAGGGCGGGTTCGCCGCCCGCGCCGATGGACGCGCCGTCGCTGGCGCCCTTCGCACCCGGCGTCCGCTACGACCCGGCTGTGCCGACATTGAAGCAGGTGCTCGGTCATGAACCGGGCGAGGTCGTCACGCCGCCGGACGGCGTGGTGACCTACGTCAAGGCGCTCGCGCAGGCGGCGCCGGAGCGCACGCGATTCATCGAGTACGGTCGCACCTGGGAGGGCCGCCCGCTCGTCGTGCTGGCAATCGCCTCGCGCGAGCGCATGGCGCAACTCGACGCGGTGCAGCAGGGCCTGAAGCGGCTCGCAGACCCACGGCGCCTGGCGCCGGGGGAGGATGAGCCGCTGATCGCCTCGCTGCCCGTCGTCGTGTGGCTGATGCATGCCGTGCACGGCAACGAGATCTCGTCCACCGATGCGGCGCTGCTCGAGGCTTACCACCTGCTGGCGGCGCAGGACGATCCACAGGTGACGACGATCCTGCGCGAGGCGCTCGTCCTCATCGATCCGCTCGAGAATCCCGATGGCCGTGCGCGCTTCGTGTCCAGCAACCTTCAGGGAATGGGGCCGGAACCCGACCCCGAACCGTTGTCGGCCGAGCACCACGAACCCTGGCCAGGCGGTCGTGCCAATCACTACCTGTTCGACATGAACCGCGACTGGTTCGCGCAGTCGCAGCTCGAGACGCGCGGGCGCACCAAGTTCTATCTCGAGTGGTACCCGCAGGTCGTCGTCGATCTGCACGAGATGGGCGGCGATTCGAGCTATTACTTCGCGCCGCCGGCCGACCCGCTGAATCCGCACATCACCCCGGAGCAGATCCGCTGGTTCGACACCATCGGGCGGGCGAATGCCGCGACGTTCGACGCGCGCGGCTTCCCGTACTTCATTCGCGAGGTGTTCGACTCGTTCTATCCGGGCTACGGCGAATCGTGGCCGATCTTCCACGGATCGGTCGGCATGACGTACGAGATGGCGTCAGCGCGCGGCCTGGCCTGGCGTCGCGGCGACGACACCACGCTGACGTATCGCGACGGCGTGCTCCGCCACTTCACTGCGGCGATATCGACCGCGTTCACCTCGGCCTCCAACCGGCCGCAGCTGCTGCGCGACTACCTGGCCTATCGTCGCGGCGCGATTGCGGACGGCGACGAGTCGAAGACCCGCGCCTGGCTCGTCCCGGTGGGCGCCGACCCGGCGCGCGCGCACCGCTTCGCGGAGTTGCTGCGTGACCAGGGCTTCGACGTGCTCCAGGCGAGCGAGCCCGTCAACGCCGGTGGCCGAACGCTCGCGGCTGGCACCTATGTCGTGCCTGCGGCGCAGCCGGGCGGACGGCTCCTGCAGAACCTGATGGATCCCTCCATCACGCAGCCCGACGCGTTCGTGAAGGAACAGGAGCGCCGGCGCCGGAAGCGTCTGCCCGACCAGATGTACGACGTCACCGGTTGGCACGTGCCTTCGGCCTTCGACGTGGAGGTGGTGCCTTTCGACCGTCCGACATCGGCGCTGAAAGCGCAGGCCGTGGCCACGCCTCCAGCCGTGTCGCTGGCGCCTGCGCGCGTCGCTTACGTGATGCCGTGGGGCACGGGCACAGCGGCGCTGGTGATCGCCGCGCAGAAGGCCGGAGTGCGCGTGCGCTTCGCTGACGCCGGGTTCACGCTCGCCGGTCGCGCCTACCCGGTCGGAAGCGTAATCGTGCGCGTGGCCGAGAATGCCGGGCACCTGACTTCGACGCTCTCGAAGCTGGCCACCGAGCATCGAGCCGAGGTCGTGCCGGTGGATTCCGGGTTCGTGGACGCGGGGATCTCGCTTGGCAGCAACGACGTCATCGCACTGCAGGCGCCGCGCGTGCTGCTGGCCTGGGATGTGCCCACCTCCTCACAGAGCGCCGGCTGGGCTCGCTACGTACTCGAACGGAGGTACGGCCAGCGTGTCTCGGCGGTGCGCGTCTCCGTGATGGGCCTCGTCGATCTCACGCGCTACGACGTCGTGGTGCTGCCATCGGGCAACTACGCGCAGACGCTGACCGGGCCTGCGCTGCAGCGGCTCAAGGACTGGGTATCGGCGGGCGGCACGCTCGTGACGCTGGCCGAGGCGAGCCGCTGGGCGTCGCGCGGCAACGTCGGCCTGCTCGACACCACGCCTGAACTGCGCGACGGACGTCCCGAGCCGTCGGGGGACGGCGCAGGCGGGCAGGGGGCAGGCGGCGCCGACGCGGCCTCCGGG
>JAEZCY010000324.1 GCA_023429845.1 Acidobacteriota bacterium | reverse complement strand
CTTCAGCACGTCGAGCCGCGCCGGCACCGTCGCGTCGCGCATGAGGGCCTCGTACTTGCCGCCCCACGCGTTGAAGCCCCAGTGGTTGAACGCGAGCTGCCCCTCCGGCCCCAGCAGGAAGTTGGGGCCGTAGTCGCGGATCCACGAGTCCACCGTCTCGACCGGGATCAGCTGCAGGTGCGCGGCATCGACCGCGCGATCGCGACAGCGCGATCGCACCTCGTCGGCCACCTCCTCGTCGTCGACGAGCAGGCACACGCGCTCGTGCGGCGTCAGCGCGTCGATGAACTGCAGGAAGATCTCCTGCACCTCCGGCACGCGATCGGGCCAGGTGACCGGATCCTTCGGCCACGTCAGCCACGTGGCGGCATGCGGATGCCACTCGGCCGGCATCCGGTAGCCGAGCGCGGCAGGCGTACGGGCGAGGGTCACGGCTCGATGAGGCGCTGCGTCAGCGGCGCGTAGGCGTCGATGCGGCGATCGCGCAGGAAGGGCCAGTTCTGGCGCGTCTTCTCGATGAGCGAGCGATCGCACTCGACGATGAGGATCTCTTCCTCGGTGGACGACGCCTTGGCAAGGATCCGGCCGAAGGGATCGGCCACGAACGACTGCCCCCAGAACTGCAGCTGGCCCTCGATGCCGACGCGGTTGACGGCGACCACGAACACGCCGTTGGCGATGGCGTGCGCGCGCTGCGCCGTCTCCCAGGCCTGGTGCTGGGCGAGGTTCATCTCCTCCTTCTCGCCGGGTAGCCAGCCGATCGCCGTCGGGTAGAACAGGAACTCGGCGCCCTGCAGCGCGGTGAGACGTGCGGCTTCAGGGAACCATTGATCCCAGCACACGAGCACGCCGCAGTTGCCCTGCGCCGTCTGGTGCACCTTGAACCCGAGGTCGCCGGGCGTGAAATAGAACTTCTCGTAGAACAGCGGGTCGTCCGGAATGTGCATCTTCCGGTACTTGCCGACGATGCTGCCGTCGTTGTCGAAGATGACCGCCGTGTTGTGGTACACGCCGGCGGCGCGTCGCTCGAACAGCGACGCCACGAGCACGACGTCGTGCTTGCGCGCCACCTTGGCAAGCTTCTCGGTGGTCGGGCCCGGGATCGTCTCCGCGAGCGAGAACAGGGCGATGTCTTCGGTCTGGCAGAAATACTGCGAGCGGAACAGCTCCTGGAGACAGACGATCGTCGCGCCCTGGCGGGCCGCGTCGCCGATGCGGCTGATCGCCTTCTTCAGGTTCTTGTCCGGATCGGTCGAGCAGGTCATCTGCACGAGCCCGACGACGGGGTTCGAGGAGGACTTCTTCTTCGCCATGGCAGCCTAGAGCCTACCAGCCTACAGCCTGCGAGCCTACAGGCAGACGGCAGGCTACCGACCGTAATGCTGCGCGCGCTTCCCTTTCAGGAACTCCACCGAGCGCGCGAGTTCGTCGAGGCCGTTCATGCCGTCCTCGATCGAGATCCATCCGTCGTAGCCGGCCCTGGCCAGGATGCGGAATATCGCGTCATAGTCATTGAGTCCCCTGCCCGTTTCCCCGTGCTTCAGCTTGTCGCTGTAGCCGGTGCTGCCGTCCGCTTCGGTCAGGTCCGCCAGCGTGGCGCCCGGCACCAGGTAGCGATCGGAGGCGTGCATGCTGACGACGCGGTGCTGCACCTTCTCCAGGAACGCCACGGGGTCGTACCCACCGACGATCGCGTTGGACGGGTCGTACTGCACGCCGAAATGCGGATGCTCGATCTGCTCGATGATCTCGAGGAACACGTCCTCGGCCTGCGCAAACTCCGGATACGTCCAGTTGCCGTCCTTGTAGTGGTTCTCCATGCAGAGCACCACGTCCCGTTCGGCGGCGTACTCGAGCGACTCCGTGATGCCGTCCACCGTCCGCTGCACACCTTCCGCGCGCGACATGCCGGGCAGCCGCTGCCCGCTCAGGGTGCGACAGTGCCGGAGCCCGAGGTCCACGGACATGTCGATGGCAGCCTTCTGCCGCTGCACCTGCCGCTTGCGCTCGTCGGCATCGGGATGCGTGAAGTCGGGCGAGAAGCACAGCAGAGACGACTCCTGCCCCGTCGCGTCCATCACCTCGCGGACGCGACGAGCCGCGTCAGGTCCGAGCGGCGCCAGGAATCCGTCGTAGTGCTCCACGCCTTCCCCGCCCAGGGACCTGGCATCGCGCAGCCACTGCAGGTAGTCCATGCGGCCGGCACACAACTCGTCGAAGTAGCACTTGGGAAAGACGGAGATCTTCGGCGGCATGGGGGAGCGGGATTCTCGGGATTCGGGATTCGGGATTCGGGGTTGGGGACGACGCACCTGCGTGCGGTAAGCGTCCCTTTACCTGCGGCTACCAGGCGGGTGGAGCGCCGACGGGATACTGCTCGAGATCCATGACCGATCCCGTGACGCACGCGCCTGCATCCGACACATAGTATGCGACGGCGTACGCGATGTCGGCGGGCTCGAGCATGCGGCCGAACGGTCGCGTCGCAACCGCTTCCTCGAGCCACTCGTCGCCCTTGCCTTCCTGCTCCCGCTTGACCTTGTCCTCGCCCTCGGTCAGCGTCCATCCGGCGTTGATCTGGTTGACACGGATCCTGACCGCGTTGAGCTGCGCCGCGGCGTTCTTCGTGAGCGTCATGAGCCCGCCCTTCGCCGAGGAGTAGGCCGTGAGCTTCGGCTCGCCGATGTAGGCGTTGACCGACCCGATGTTGAGGATGGCGCCGCCGCCCTGGCGCTCGAGATGCGGCACCGCGGCCTGCATCAGGATGAACGGCGCCCGCAGGTTGATCGCGTGGATGCGATCCCACTCCTCGACGGTTGTCGTGCGCACGTCCCCACGCGAGGTGTCGGCGGCGTTGTTCACGAGGATGTCGAGCCGCCCGAAATGCGTCGCGGCGCGACCGACGAGCGTCGCACAGTCGGCCGCGTCGGTGAGGTCACACGGCTCGAACGCCGCACGGCCGCCGCGAGCACCGATGGCCTCGACGATCTCGCGGCCCCTGGCGTCCGACCGCCCGTTGATCACCACCGCCGCCCCGAGCGCGGCGAGTTGGTAGGCGATGCCCTTGCCGATGCCCGACGTCGATCCGGTGACGAGCGCGACGCGCCCCGTGAGGTCGAAGGCGCGAGACAGGTCCGGTGCAGTCATTCCACGGGATCGTACACGCGCCGCACCGGCTTGCGCCGGCCGGGGCCGCCGCTCGTCTCGAGTTCCACCACCAGCACGCCCGGCGGCTCTGTCCAGAACGTCTCCTCGATGGACATGCCATCGTCGAGATTGGTCTCACGGACCAGCCTGCCCTTCTTCCAGCGTGTCTCGGTCTCGACGACGCCGTTGATCGCCTGGTGCTTCTCGGCCTTGCCGTTGGTGCGGTAGCGCACGGTGCGGCCGTCCTCGTACGTGAACGACACGACACCACCGTCCTCGGCGATCGTCATGCGGCGGATCGGCTGCAGCAGCTCGCGCATCAGTTCGGCGCGCTGCTTCCGGACTTCAGGAGAGACGACGGGCGGCGGCATGGCGCCAGGGCTGCCGAACCCCCCGAGCGGCTGGCGCCCCGGCATGCCGAAGCCGCCGAGCGGCGCGCGACCGCCGACGGAGCTGCCATCGTCGCCGGCGCCAATCGTACCCGGGGCGTCACTGGCGTCGGCGTTGAGCCGCCACGTCCCGGAAATGTCGGGCACGCCCTGCGCCACGACCAGGCCACCACCACACAGCACCGCCAACACGATCGGAAGCAGGTGCGAGCCCATGTGGTTCAGACGCGCTCCGTGGGCGTTGGTCGTGAAAGGTTGAGCGACGACTAGCCGCGCGGGCCGGCGGGGCCATGCGGCAGGAGCACCGACTTGATGACCTGCCCGCTGTGCATGCCCTCGAACGCCTCGTGCCAGTGCTCGAGATCGGTACGCAGGCCGACGACTCTCTCGGCTCCGGTCCGTCCGGCGGCGATCAGGCTGATCACGCGCTCCCAGACCGGGTAGTTGTGGCTGAAAGACCCCTGCAGGCGCACGTTCTTCTGGACGAGCGGGTTGAGGTTGATCGGCACGAGGTCGGGTGACCAGCCGACCTTGACCACGGTGCCGTCCGGCTTGCACATGTGCAGGGCGGCATCGAGCGGACGACTCGCGCCCGACGCGTCGCACACGACGTCGGCGCCGAGCGGGTCGAGTGCGCGCACGACCTCGTCCAGCGGCTGGTTGTCCACGTCCACGACGTGCGTTGCGCCGAACTCGCGGGCGACCTCCAGCCGCCCACGATCGGCGGCGCGTCCGGCGACCAGCAGCGGATACGCACCTGCGAGCGCTGCCATCCTGGCGCACAGCAGTCCGATGGGCCCTGGTCCGAGCACCACCGCGAACATGCCCGGCTGGATGTTGGCGTTCACGCACATCGATTGGTACGCGACGCTGTGCGGCTCGGTGAGGCACGCCAGGTCGAACGGCAGGTGGTCGGGGATGTGGTGCAGGCAGCGGCCCGGCACGCGGACGTACTGCGCCATGGCGCCGTCGATGCCGTACCCGAACCCCTTGCGCGTCGGGCACAGGTTGTAGCGTCCCGTGCGGCACATCATGCAGTCGCCGCAGATGTAGGCAGCCGTCTCGCTGACGACGCGGTCGCCTTCCTTGAAGCCCTTGACGTCGCGACCCACCTGCGCGACGACGCCGCCGAACTCGTGGCCCAGCGTGACAGGTGCGTTGACCGGCCAGGAGTGCGTGAGGTAAGCCTGATGCACGTCGGAGCCGCAGACCGACGCAGCGCCCACCGCGAGCAGCACATCGGCCGGCCCGATCTCGGGCACCGGCACTTCGCGCAACCCCACCTGTAGCGGTTCTTCCAGGCCGTACTGCACAACCGCCGGCTGTACCGTCGCCATTACCGCACCTCCTGCGACAGCCGCGTGCCGTCGTGCGACCAGCCCTTCAACGGCGTCTTCCGGATCTCGGTGCTGATCTCGCGCAACACCGTATGCAGGTCGTTGCTCGAGGTCTTGAACTCGTTGGCGTCGATCACGAGCGGGGCGCCGAGCACCACGAGCGGCGCGCCATGCGCGGGGCAGGCGATGGCCTGCGGAATCGTCAGCCCGCCGACCGCCTGCACGGGGACGTTCACGGCGGCGACGACGGCATCGAGTTCGTCCATGGGGCTCAGGCCCTTCACGAGAGCCCGTTCATCGAAGCCGATGTGATGGATGATGAAATCGCAGCCGAGCGACTCGAGCCATTGCGCGTTCTCGACGCGATCCTCGGCAATCATGTTGTCGCCCATCACCTTGATGCCGTACGTGCGGGCCGCATCCACGACCCGCCGCACCGTGGCTTCATGCGCGCGCCCCATCACGACGACCAGGTCGGCGCCGGCCTTCGCCATCATCTCGGCTTCTAGGTATCCCCCGTCCATCGTCTTGAGGTCGGCGACGATCGGGTGATCGGGGAACTTCGCGCGCAGTTTCTCCACCGCGTGGAGTCCTTCGGCGAGCAACAGGGGCGTGCCCGCCTCCAGCCAGTCGACACCGGCCTCGACCGCGATCGCCGCGGTGTCGAGCGCTTCGTCGATGTTCGTGAGGTCGAGCGAGATCTGGACGATCGGAAAGGTCAGCGAGTCGAGGCGAGACACAAGGGGCGATTCTATCGAAATGCCGGAATGCGGGGAATGCGGGAAAGGCGAGGGCGCAGGGAAATGCGGAAATGCGGGAATGCGGGAA
>JAEZCY010000315.1 GCA_023429845.1 Acidobacteriota bacterium | reverse complement strand
CACGCCGCTGGGTCGGCGTCCCTCACTGCGTCGGCGGAACCGGACAGCGCAGCGGCAGGCTGTTCCCGGGATAGCGCACCCGCTTCCGCGTGGGGGCGTAGCCGCCGATTGCGCCGGCACTGATCCGGTCGGCCGACGCGGACACGACCGAGACGACGGCTTCACGCATCGGCATGTCCAGCTGCAGCGCGAAGCGCGCGTCCAGCCCATCGAACAGCCCGGACCCGCCCGAGGCCAGGAACTCGCTGGTCACGACGGACAGCGCCGTATCCGGTGCGACAGGCGCACCGTCGCGCGAGAGCACCACGCGTGGCGTCGCGCCCAGGCAAGTGACGTCGGCCTCGATCCCGGACACGATCGGTACGGTTCCGCGCGACAGCCCGCGCGCGATGGCGTCGCCTATCTCCCGGCCACTGAGGGTTGCCGTGGCGACGACGCTGTCGAAGGGCAGCATGGCGTACACGTCGCCGTACGTGACCGGCCCGGGCTGCAGCGTGGCCCGCGTACCGGTGGCGTTGTAGATCGCGAGGTCCGTGCCGGGGCGCGCCACCCGGAGCAGGTCCACGACGAGATTGCTGGCGGGCGACTCCTCACGCGACGAGTGCCAGTACCGCTCGGCGACAGCAACACCGAGCGGCTGCTCGCGGCGCTGTCGCGCTCGTTCGATGTCGGCGCGCATCACGTCGAGCACGCGGGCGTCGTGGCGGACCGGACGTCCCTCATACGGCGGCGGCGCGCACTCGTCGTCGGCCCACGTGGACACACTCCGCAGGCGCCTGCCGTCGCACACGAAGCGCGGCGCGTGGATATCGGTGCGCACCGTGGCCGCGGCCGGCGCGATTACCAGGTCCACGCGGCTGAACGCCCGGCCTTCGTTGAAGCCCTGGATCACCGCGATGCCGTTGACGCGGTGCGCGATCCCTTCGTGCGTATGTCCTGCGGCAATCACGTCGACGGCGCCGGCCGGGAGTGCCTGGGCGAGGCGGAACACCTCGCTCTGCGGCCGGCACGTGGCGAGGTCGCCCGGATCGGTGAAGGCATCGCATCGTCCGCCGGCGTGCGCCAGCACCACGACGATGGCGGCGCCGGAGGCGCGGAGCCGCTCGGCTTCACGCACGACGACGTCGCGCAGCGCCACGACGCGGAGATTCACCAGGTTGCGCGGATCGGTGGCGCCCGGCGTGGTCGTGGTCGTCACCCCGACGAGTCCGATGCGTACGCCCGCAACCGTCACCATCGTGGACGGACGCACGTTCGCCGGAGTCCACGCGCCGCCTGCGCGCGCGACGACGTTGGCGGCCAGGAACGGAAAGGTGGCGGCCTGCGCCTGCTTCTCGAGGTTGCCCGTGGGGTTGTCGCCCGGCTTGCGCGGCACCGTGTCTGGCCCGACGGGGCCGAAGTCGAACTCGTGGTTGCCGATGGCTGCCGCATGGTAGCCGAGCGCGTTGTAGGCGCGCACCACGGCGGCTCCTTCCGACAGATTGGACTCGAGGGTGCCCTGCCACATGTCGCCCGCGTCCACCAGCAGCACGCCACCGTGGTCGAGGCGCCGGGCTTCCCGCACATTGGCGAGATGACCGGAGAACCAGGGTAGCGTTTCCAGGTGCCCATGCAGATCGGTGGTCGCGATCACCGAGATGGTGGTGGGCGCGGCCGCTGCCGGAGCGCCCTTGGCTGCGGGCGTTCCAGGCACCCGCGCGCACCCCGCGAGCGTGACGAGCGCCAGCAGCCAGACCGACCGCATGGCGCGCCAGGACATGCTCGACCTCACCAGCGCGTCAGGCCGAGCAGCTTTTCACCGAGCGGGGTCAGCGTGGCGACCTGTGCGTGCTGCTTCTCCCAGTTGCGCGGGTCGCCGGGGAAGGCCGGGCGTTGCGGGTGGTCCAGTTCGCGCCAGAGGCGGATCCGCTCCATGCGCTCGGCCTCGTTGTCCCACTCGGCCGGATGCATCGAGACGTACTGCGCGATGCGGGGGCGCGACGCCGAGTGGTTCGGCCGCACGCCGTGGGCGAGGAGCGAGTTGAAGATCAGCAGGTCGCCGGCATTCATCGAGACGTTGACGATCGTCAGGCCGGTCGTGTCCGGGTGCATCGGGTCGCGGTCTGCCGGCTGGGTCTGCACCCACTCGTCGAAGCCCGAGAACAGCTGCGGCACGCACTGGAAGCCGCCCACCTCCCCGTCCTGGACGGCGAGGCTCAGCACCCCCTGCACGCCAATCGGGAGCGGGCGGAGCGACGTGTCCACGTCCCAGTGGATGAACCCGTTGGGGTTGCCCTTCACCTTCTTCGGCAGGTTCAGGTTGGCGCGGTCGATCGTCACCCAGAGATCCTCGCGGTCCCAGATGTCGACGAACGCGTCGTAGATGCGCGGCTCGGTGCGTGTGTCCCACAGGAACTGGTGGTTGTAGATCTCCAGCATGCCCGTGCCGTTCAGCTCGCGCATTGCGTGATCGCGACGCTGCGCGGTGTCCCACGTGGACGGATCGTGCGGGTCCTTCTCGTCGAACTGCCAGAGCAGGTCCACCAGGCGTGCGACCTTGTCGGGCGGCACGGCGCGTCGCACGATGACGTACCCCTGCGTGGTCCACTGCTGCCAGTCGTCCTCGGAGAGTACGCGCAGCGGCAGCGTCTTGCGGATGTCCTTCAGCGGCGTCGTCGCCGTGTGCGACGTCGGGTGACTGTGCTGGTTCATCGTGATGGGCTGCATGGGGATACTCCCGGCCGTCGTCACTCGGCCGTCGGCCTTCAGTCGTTCAGCGTTCAGCGTCCGTCCCGCGCCTATGCCAGCAGGCCCTGGATCACCTTGCCGCTGACGTCGGTCAGGCGGAACGGCCTTCCCTGGAACTTGTACGTGAACTTCTCGTGATCGACGCCCAGCAGGTGCAGCATCGTCGCGTGCAG
The DNA here is from genome assembly GCA_023429845.1 of Acidobacteriota bacterium. Taxonomy (GTDB): domain Bacteria; phylum Acidobacteriota; class Vicinamibacteria; order Vicinamibacterales; family Vicinamibacteraceae; genus Luteitalea. The sequence continues at coordinate 8,393 of JAEZCY010000315.1, read as the reverse complement.
ATCGTGCACTTCCACGGGGTCGCGGACGATGTTGTAGCCGAGGTCGTCGGTCTCGCCGTAGGTGATGCCCGGCTTGATGCCGCCGCCGGCGAGCCACATCGTGAAGGCGCGCGGGTGGTGATCGCGTCCGAGGAACTTCGAGCCGTTGCGGGCCTCGTTCATCGGCGTGCGGCCGAACTCGCCGCCCCAGACGACGAGCGTCGTGTCGAGCAGGCCGCGCTGCTTCAGGTCGGTGACCAGGGCCGCGGCCGCCTTGTCGGTCTGGCGGCACAGGTGCGGCAGCTTCTCGATCACGTCGTCGCCGAAGCTGGCGCCATGCGTGTCCCAGCCGCGGTGATAGAGCTGCACGAAGCGCACGCCCCGCTCCACGAGCCTGCGGGCGAGCAGGCAATTGTTGGCAAACGACGTCTGGCCGGGCTCGGTGCCGTACAGCTCGTGGGTCGCTGCCGTTTCGTTGGAGATGTCGGTGAGCTCGGGCACGCTCGTCTGCATCCGGTAGGCGAGCTCGTACGCGTTGATGCGCGTCTCGATCTCCGGGTCGCCGACGTGTGCGTGCCGAAGGCCGTTGAGATCCCTGAGGGCATCGAGTGAGGCGCGACGCAGCTCGGCGTCGACGCCATCCGGGTTGGAGACGAACAGCACGGGGTCGGCGCCGCTGCGGAACTCCACGCCCTGGTGGACCGTGGGCAGGAAGCCTGAGCCCCAGCACGACTTGCCGCCGTCCGGGTTGTTCTCGCCCGACAGCAGCACCACGAAGGCCGGCAGGTCCTGGCTGTCGGAGCCGAGGCCGTACGACAGCCACGAGCCCATGCTCGGGCGCCCGATGATCTGGTGCCCGGTGTTCATGAAGATCTGCGCCGGCGCGTGGTTGAACTGCGTCGTGGACATGGACTTCACGATGGCGATGTCGTCGGCAATGGTCGCCAGGTGCGGCAGCAGGTCGGAGATCTCGTGGCCCGATTGTCCGTGGCGCCGGAAGTGATACGGCGACCCCAGCAGCTTCGGCGTGCCCTTGATGAACGCGAAGCGCTCGCCCTTGACGATGTCTGCCGGGATGTCCTGCCCGTCGTACTTGCGCAGGGCCGGCTTGTCGTCGAAGAGATCCAGCTGCGAGGGCGCCCCCGCCATGAACAGGAAGATCACCTGCTTGGCCTTCGGCGCGACGTGCGGCGCGAGGTCGCGCGCCGCCTGCGCGAGCAGCTGCTCCTGCATGAGGGAGGCGAGCGCCGCCCCGCCGATGCCGAAGCCGGCCTGCTTGAAGAAATGCCGTCGCGTCACTGCGTGCAGTTCGTTCATGTCTTTCTCTTGCCTGCCACCTGTTGGGCCGGGTGGCCCCGCCCTCACCCTTTGGTGACCGCCTCGTCGAGGTTCAGGAGCACGTTTCCCACCAGGGTCCATGCCGCGAGGTCGATCTCGGCGGCCGTGACCGTCGATCCGCTCGGCAGCCCGAGCGTCGAGGCGGCGTCTCGCGGTGCCGCCCGGTATCGCGCGACCGTTTGCGCGTGGAAGGCGCGAAGCCGATCGAGGTCCGCGGCCGTCGGCAGGCGGCTCGTCACGAGGCGGAATCCCAACGTCAACTTCGCATCGACGTTTGCGGGCGCGGCTTCGTCCCGCATGCGCGTGCCGAGGGCGCGCGCGAGTTCGAAGAAGCCGTCGTCGTTGAGTGTCGCGAGGGCCTGCAGTGGCGTGTTCGTGCGGACGCGGCGCACCGTGCACAGCTCGCGGCTCGTGCCGTCGAACGTCGTGAACATGGGATATGGCGACGTGCGGCGGAGGAACGTGTAGAGGCTGCGGCGATACCTGTCCGGTCCCGTGCTTTCGATCCACTTCGAGTTGTCGTACGGGTTGTTCCAGATGCCCGGCGGTTGCGGCGGGAACACACTCGGGCCGCCGATCGTCGGCGTCAGCTTGCCGCTCGCCGCCAGGGCCAGATCGCGCACCATCTCGGCTTCCAGCCGGAACCGCGGACCTCGCGCCAGCAGTTCGTTGTAGGGGTCGCGCGCATTGGCGTCGGGCGTCACCTCGGAGTCCTGGCGATACGTGGACGAGAGCACCAGCGTCCTGAGCAGCTTCTTGGTGCTCCAGCCCTGCTCCATGAAGTCCACCGCGAGCCAGTCGAGCAGCGCCGGATGCGAGGGCGGCGTCCCCATCGTGCCGAAGTCTTCGCTCGTCTCGACCAGTCCGCGGCCGTAGATGGCCTCCCACAGGCGGTTGACCATCACCCGCGCCGTCAGCGGATTGTCTCGGCTCACGAGCCAACGCCCGAGGCCCAGCCGATTCGGTGGCAGGTCGTCGCCCATCGGCGGCAGCGCCGACGGCGTATTGGCATAGAGCAGTTCGCCCGGTGCCGTGAACGCGCCGCGCTCACGCAGCGGAGTGGAGGGCCGTTCGAACGACGGCTTCTCCGCCATCACGAGCGTGGTCGGCAGCTTCAGGTCATCGGCAGCCTTCTTCAGCCGCGCCACTTCCGCGCGTTCGGCCTCGAACAGCGGCGACTGATCGCGGAACTGCGTGGCCAGCAGCTTGGCCTGCTCCTCCGTGCGTGCGGCGAGCGGCACGGCAAGCGCGGCGCGCGTGCGGGCGGTGATCGCCACCGCGCGCAGCGGCTCGGGCGTCGTGGTGGCCGACAGCCGGAACCGTCCAAGTCCCTGCCCGAGCGTGCCGTCCGCGTGCGACAGCACGACCGTCAGGACGGTGTCGCTGCCGTCGCCGATCGGCGTCTTCGGCACCAGCACCAACTGGAACGGCACGCGCCAGCCCTCGCGCACGGCATCGACCACCCAGGCGCGCCCGAGGCGCTCGTAGGTCGTCGGTGCATCGGTCGTGAGTGCGAGCAGGTCGCCTCGCGACACGTTGCCGTCGCTCTTGACCGTGGCGAAGTCGATGCGCGTGCGACTGGCCGGGTCGCCAGCCGGCGCAGCGAACACCTGCAGCTGCGTCAGCCTGAAGTGACCGTAGGGGTCGCGTCCCGGGCCCTCGTGCGGCAGCGACGGATCGAGCAGGGCTTCGAGGCGGAGTCCGGTGATCGCCCTGGCCGTCGTTGTCGCCTGGACCGTATAGGTGGTGACCGGAGGGTTCGGCCCGCTCGCGAGCAGGCTGCCGTCGGGTTGCGCGGCCAACTGGACGCCATGCGTGGCGTCGGCGCGGGTGGGAGCCAGCGTCGTCCAGGCAGCGGCTGCCTCGCGCATCGAGGTCTCCCAGGCTGCGAGCGCGCCGGCCCGCGCGGCCGTGTCCTTGGTCAGCGCGGCCTCGGCAGCCTCGAGCTGCTCGCGCAAGGCCTTGCGTTGCGCGTCCTGCTCCGGCGTGGCCAGGTCCACCTGCGGCTCCACGTACTTGGTGCCCGCCCCGTGCTTCTCGGTCGTGTAGACCGGGTTGGCGAAGAAGGCCATCAGCCGGAAGTAGTCCTTGTGACTGATGGGGTCGTACTTGTGGTTGTGGCACTGCGCGCACGCCATCGTGGTGCCGAGCCACACGGTCGCGGTGGTGTTGACGCGGTCCACGAGCACGTCGTACAGCGCCTCGTCCGGATCCACCCCGCCTTCCTCGTTCGTCATCGCGTTGCGGTGGAAGCCGCTGGCGATGCGCTGCGCGCGTGTGGCGCCCGGCAGCATGTCGCCGGCGATCTGCTCCACCGTGAAGCGGTCGAACGGCATGTCGCTGTTCAGGGCATCGATGACCCAGTCGCGGTACGGCCACATCGAACGCAGCCGGTCGGCCTCGAAGCCGTTGCTGTCGGCATAGCGCGCGAGATCGAGCCAGAGCCGTGCCCAGCGTTCGCCGAAATGCGGCGAGGCGAGCAGGCGATCGACGGCGCGTTCGTAGGCATCGGGTCGGGTGTCGGCGAGAAACGCATCGAGTTCCTCGATCGTCGGTGGCAGGCCGATGAGATCGAGCGAGACGCGGCGGAGCAGGGTTTCGCGCGGCGCCTCGTGCGAGGGCATCAGCTTCTCGGCGTCGAGGCGTGCGAGCACGAAGCGATCGACCGGCGTGCGCGTCCAGTCCTCCCGGCCGACCGCGGGCAGCGCCGCTTTCTTCGGCGCCACGTACGCCCAGTGTTCCTCGACGGTCTGCGCGGCGGCGGTCGCCGCTGCCGGCCACTCCGCGCCCTGATCGATCCACGCCCGGACAATCGCGATCTGCGCCTCGCTCAGCGGCGGCTTCTCGAGCGGCATCTGGTCCTCGCCGCCGTGGCCGAGGAGTCGCTGCACGAGGTAGCTGTTCTCGCTGTCGCCCGGCACCAGCAACGGCCCCGTGGACCCGCCCTGCAGCGCCAGATCGCGGATGTGGAGACGCAGCTTGCCGCGCGCCCGTTTCTCACCGTGACATTCGAAGCACTGCTCGCGCAGGAGCGGCTCGATCTGCGTAGTGAATTCGACCCGGGCGTCAGGCTGAGCGGACCGTACCACGTCGCTGCCGAGCCAGCACACGCCGAGTGCGGCGGCCAAGACGATGGCGGGGGCGGGCAGCCACGGGAGGCGTGCGGATGTGAGCATCGGAGATGGGCGGATCATACCGCCTGGGACGCGTCGGTGCGCCACGCGCCTGCCGCAGGAGCGCCCGCGGCGCCCAATCAGACGACGAGCTTTGGCGCTAGTATTTCCGGAGTGATCCCCCCTGCGGACGCCGAACCTACACGCGGCGCCTCCATCGCCCATTACCGGGTCGAAGAACGGCTCGGCGCCGGCGGTATGGGGGCGGTGTATCGCGGCTACGACGAGAAGCTGCACCGCAGCGTCGCCCTGAAGCGTCTGTTGCCGTCCGTGCCGGGGGAGACGCTGTCGCTCCGCTTCCGGCGCGAGGCCCGTATGGCGGCGCGCCTGAACCACCCCTCCATCGTCCACATCTACGAGATCGTCGAAGCGGCGGGCGCCGAGTGGATCGTGATGGAACTGGTGCAGGGCAAGACCCTGGACCGACTGCTCCGCGAAGGCCGGCTCGAACTGACGCGAGCCCTGCGCTGGGCACGGGAGATCGCCGACGGGTTGTCGGAGGCGCATGCCCAGGGCATCGTCCACCGCGACCTGAAGGCGGCAAACGTGATGGTCACGCAGGGCGGGCGCGTGAAGATCCTCGACTTCGGTCTCGCCAAGATGTACGAGGCCGACGCCGACCAGGACATCTCCGCGCCCGGGGCCGTGATCGGCACCTGCCACGCGATGTCGCCCGAACAGGCGCAGGGCCTCGCGGTAGACCATCGATCGGACCTGTTCTCGCTGGGGTCGCTGCTCTACGAGATGCTGACCGGCATGTCGCCCTTCCAGGCGGCGAGCCCCACGCAGACGCTGGCGCGGATCTGTGCGCACACGCCGACGCCGATCACGACGCTGTTGCCGTCGCTGCCGCGCGACGTCGGTGCCCTTGTGCAGCGACTCCTCGAGAAGCCCGTGGACCGTCGGCTGCAGACGGCCACCGAAGTGGTGACGATCCTGGAACGGCTCGAACGCTCCGGCGTGCTCGAGGCGACCCCGTCCGAGGCGCCGCCCACCCGCATCGACACCCGGCGTGACCTCGACACCGTGGCGCCGATGCCACGCGCGACCAGCCCCTCACCGATGAGCAGCCTCGAGCGCAGGCAACTGACCGCGCTCTGCTGCGAGATGGTCGATGTCGCCCAGGCAGAGTCGGCGTCGTCTGCCGGCTTCGATGCGGAGACGCTCTACGAGCTCATGCTGCGGTTGCGGCCACTTGGCGAGGCCGTGGCGCAGCGATACGACGGCACCGTCGGGAGCGTCATGGGGCCGCGGCTGCTGATCTACTTCGGGCATCCGTCGGCACACGAGGACGATGCGTGGCGGGCCGTGCGCGCGGGGCTCGACCTGGTGACCGACGCCGCCGAACAACTCGCCGAGGAAGCAGGTGGCGGCAACGCCGTGGCGCTGCGCGTCGGCATCCACACCGGGACGGCCGTGGTCTCGAGCAGCCGGCAGGCCGCCGAGCCGGTCGTGCTCGGGCCGATGCTCGACGTCGTGTTGCGCCTGCTGGCGTCGGCCGGACCCGGGACCGTCGTGATGAGCGCCGGCACGCGTGCGCTGGTGCACCGTGGTGTGGCGGTGGAGGACTGCGCGCCGCTGCCGCCGGCGCCCGGCACGCCGGAGCCGCTGCGCTCGTTCGTCGTGCGGGCGGGGCAAGACTCGGGCGACGAGCGACTGTACGAGGGCATGCCGCTCGTGGGTCGCGACCGTGAGCTCGAGTCGTTGCTCGCACAGTGGGAGCAGGCGCGGAGCGGCACGGGGCAGGCCGTGCTCGTGAGCGGCGAGCCCGGCATGGGGAAGTCGCGGCTACTCGGAGCGCTGCGTGAACGGCTGCAACTGGCATCGTCGCCTCGCTGGGTGACGGCGCAGGGTTCGCCGTACACGCAGAACACGCCATTGCTGCTCGGCCTGCAGCTGCTGCAGCGTGCGACGGCGGCAGCGCCCGGCGCCACCGTGTCCGAGCAGTTGGCGGCGGCGCTCGAGGCGCTGTCGTTGTCGGAGGCATGTCCGCTGTTGGCGGCGCTGCTCGGCCTGCCGGCCGAGGCGCACGGCCCGCTCGCGCCGATGCCACCCGAGCGTCAGCGCGAGGAAACACTCGACGCGCTCGCCGCCCTGGTGTTCGCCATGGCGGAGCGCGACCCGCTGGTCCTTGTCGTGGAGGACCTGCACTGGTTCGACGCCACGAGCATCGCCTGGCTCGACCGCCTCATCGAACACGTGTCCACGGCGCCGCTGCTTCTGCTGATGACCATGCGTCCGGGCGTGTCCGACGTGTCATGGAGCAGTCGTGCGCATGTCACGCAACTGGCGCTGGCGCCGCTCGCCCCCGACGATACGGCGCGGCTCGTCGAGCTCCTGACAGGGGAACAATCGTTGCGGCCCGATGTTCGGCAGCACATCCTCGACAAGACGGACGGCGTGCCCCTGTTCATCGAGGAACTGACGCGGTCGGTCCTCGAGGGCGTCGAGTCCGGAGAATGGCGATCGCTGCCGACGTCGCTGCGCGACTCGCTGACGGTGCGGCTCGATCGACTCGGCCCGGCGCGGGAGGTGGCACAACTGGCCTCGGTCATCGGCCGTACGTTCTCGCTGCCGCTGCTCGCCGCCATATCCGTGCACGACATGGACACCCTCGAACGCGAACTGCGCCGGCTCGTGCAGTCAGGCCTGGTCCACCGGCGGGGGTTCGGCGCGCAGGCGCGCTACGCGTTCAAGCACGCGCTCGTCCGCGACGCCGCCTACGACTCGCTCCTCAAGCGGGAGCGGCAGCACCTCCATCTGCAGGTCGCCCACGCGCTGCAGGCCCAGCCGGTCGAGCAGGGCGCCGCTCCGCCGGAACTGCTCGCGCACCACTTCGCCGAAGGCAATCGTCCCGACATGTCGGCGGCCTGCCGCCTCGACGCGACGCGACAGGCGCTCGGCCGCTCCGCGTACCACGAGGCGCTCGAGCACGTGCGGGCCGGGCTCCAGACAATCGCCGGAATGGCGGCGGGCGCCAATCGCGACGGGCTCGAACTGCAGCTGCAGTCGGCGCGCGTGCCGGCAGTGATCGCGCTTCAGGGTTTCGCCTCGCCGGAGGTGGAACAGGCGTACCTGCGCGGGCTGCAGCTGTGTGGAGACGACGAGGCGCGGTTCGGGCTGCTCTACGGCCTGTACAGCTTCTACGCCGTCAGCGCCAAGCCCGAGCTCGCACTGCCCCACGCCGAGCACATGCTCGCGATCGCGGAGGCGCGCGGCAGTGCCGTGCTGAGCGTGCAAAGCCGATATGCGCTCGGCGCACTGAGCTTCCTGCACGGTGAGCTGGCCGCCGCCAGGCAGCACCTCGCCGCCGCCATGGGCGAGCACCACCCATCGCTCGACACGGCCTTGCCCCAGGCGTTCGGCACCGACGACCGGAAGGCGTCGCTGGCCTACGACGCGCTGGCCTCGTGGATGCAGGGGTGGACTGGCGAAGCGCGCGCGAAGGGCGACACGGCGGTCGAGGCCGCCCGGGCGAGCGGCCATCCGTTCACGCTCACGACCGTCCTGCTGCTCACGGGCTTCCTCCATCGCTTCCGGCGCGACCCGGCGTCGCTTCGGCAGCATGCCGAGGAGATGCTGGCGCTGGCCGAGACGCACGGGCTCTTCCAGATACGCGACGCCAACGTCTTGCTTGGCCTGGCGTTGGCCACCGAGTCGGCCGATGTCGCCCATGGGCGCATGCATCTTCGGCGCAGCCTGGAGGCGTACCAGGCAACGGGGTTCCGCGTGTTCGTCGGCTTCTACCAGGTGGAACTCGCCGGCGCGTGTCTCCAGCATGGCGAGCTCGCGGGCGCCGAAGAGGCGCTGCTGGAGGCGTGGGCGACGTTCGGCGAGGGCTCCGAACGGTTCTGGGAGCCGGAACTGCATCGCGTACAGGGCGAGCTGCACGCGATGCAGGGC
>JAEZCY010000216.1 GCA_023429845.1 Acidobacteriota bacterium | reverse complement strand
CCATCGCCTTCACCTCCCGCATCAGCGTCGGCACGTGGTACGGGATGCCGTTCTTGATCGTCCACTCGATGCCGCCGCCCCGCGCCATCCGGCCGTCTTTCATGACCTCGATGCCGTAGGGGTTCAGCACGCGCAGGTTCTCGAGTGGGTTGCCGTTCACCACGAGCAGATCCGCGAGATAGCCCTGGCGGACGCGCCCGAGTCGATCGCCCATGCCGAGCAGCGTCGCGCCGTTCGCCGTGCCGTGCTTGAGCACCTCGAGCGGATGGAAGCCGGCCTCCTCATGCAGCTCGAGCTCGCGCACGAGGCCGAATCCGTACAACGAGTAGATGAACCCGGCATCGTCGCCGGTGGTGATCACGCCACCCTTGCGGCCAAACGACCGGAGGGCGTCCATCCAGATGCGGTACTGCTGCTTCCACCGGACCTCCATCGTGTTGGTCCACCCGGTGAAGTAGGAGCCGTGATTGGCCAGGTTCGGCTCGAAGAACGCCTGCAGCGCCGGGTGCAGGTACTCCCGGTACCAGGGCAGGTTCTGCGCCTTGATCACGTCGCGGCTCGCTTCGTAGATGGAGAGCGTCGGGCTCCACGCGACCTTCCTCTCCACCATGAGGTCGATCACCTTCTCGAGCGCCGCCGGATCCGCCTGCGCGTACAACTCGCCGGCCTTCGAGAACCGCAGCAGCTCGTTGCTGTAGTTCATCTCCGCGGGGAACCGCTGCACCCCACCGAGCGCGGCGTCGGCCACTCCGTAGAAATGCTCGATCGAGTCCACGCCCAGTTCGGCGAAGTCCTTCGCGGTCACTTCCTCCACCGCGATGTGCGTGGTGGTCTTCAGCCCCTGCGCCCTGGCTTCCGCCATCACGGCCTCGAGCTGATCCCGATCCATGCCGAAAATCTTCAGCCCGTCGGCGCCTCTCGCCTTCGCTTCGCGGACGTTGGCACGTATGGCGTCCGCCGTGCCGTTGCCACGCGCCACCACCCAGTAGACCTGCATGCGCGGCGCGATGATCTGGTCGGCGCTGGACTGCGCCTGCCACTGCTTGCTCTTGCCGAAGTTGCCGCCATTCTCGCGCGTCAGCGTCACGCCGCTCGCCAGGTACAGGTTGCGCGCGTACTGGATGGGCATGGCGATGCCCGCACGCTCGTCGTGCCAGTGCATGTGCGTGTTCACGAGCCCCGGCATCACGTACTTCCCGGTGCCGTCGATCACGGCGTCGGCCTCGACGGGGAGCGACGACGCGATGGAGGCGATCAGGCCGTCCTGCACGAGGATGTCCATCGGCCCATACGGCGGCTTGCCGTTGCCGTAGATCACCATCGCCTGGCGGATCAGGAGTCGCGACGGCTTGCGCGCATGCACCGCGGTGTCGCGCGCTCCCGACCGGGGCTGTGCCGAGACGACGAACGCCGGCGTGCCGACCAGCACCGCGAGTGCAACCAACGGCCAGAACCGCCGTGCAAGCCACCCTCGAATCATCTCGACAGCCTCTCAGAAAAGACGCACACCCAGACGCAGCAGACGCGAGCGCGGGATGGGGGCACGGAAGTGCAGCCACAGGCGCGACCGATCCTCGTCACGCGTGATGTGCTCGACCGTCCACGCCTCGCGGACGGGCGGGAACTCGACGTCCTCGAGCACGCGCGCCCGCTCCAGCGCCACCGCGTGCACCGCCGGCGGCCCGTCCTCACGCATCGTCGCGACGACGAGCGTGCCGTCCTGACGGACCAGATCCACGTCTACCCAGGCCACCTCGGTTGGCGACAGCCAGACGAACGGCGACCGACGCGCATGCCGCGGCTCCCGGTCGGGCAACGCGAGGCACGAGCCGCCACGCTGCTTCGCGATGGCGTGACAGATCGAGAGCCGATCGGGCAGGAACAGCACCTGCCCGCGGCATCGGTCGTCACTCGTCGGGCACGCCCGCACGTTGGCGCCTGCCGGTGCGCCCGCATCGTACACGGCATACACCGTCTCGGTGTGGGGCCACCGCGCCAGCGTCCGCGATGCATGCTCCTCGAACGCCCAGTACCGGGACCGGGGCGACGGGGTGAGGTCGCGACCGACCACGGCATCCACCACCTCACCGGCAGCGAGGTCCACCACGATCAAGCCGGACGCGTCGTGGTCGCGGTCCACGTGCAGCACCGCGCGCTCCGAACCGGGCACCAGACGGACGTCGGACACCGCGCGCGCCCGCCGGCCCGTTCCCGTGCCGTCCAGGGCGATGTCCCTCGTCTGCCCGGCACGCTCGATGCGCAGCACGACGTCGGCCAGTCCCTGGGATCCGGTCGGATGGACCGTGAACAGCGTGAGGGCGGGACGACGCAGCAGCAGCCGCAGTTCCGCGGGCGCCTGCGCGTGGCCTGGCGCGTCGTGCAGCAGCAGCCAGGCGACCAGGACGGCCATCACGGGACGAAGGACGTCCCACAGAAGAGCGCGACGGTACGCGCGCGGCAGGCTGCCGTCGTCAAGCCGCCGCACGGGCGTCCGGTCCACCTTTGTTAGGCTTACACCCATGCTCACCCGGCGAGACCTGCTCCTCTCGGTGCCAGCGACGGTCGCCGGCACCCGACTGCTCGCGGCCCAGCAACCCACGTTCCGTGTGGGCGCGCAGAACGTGCCCGTCTACGTGACGGTCACCGACGCGAACAAGCGACTCGTGCCGGGACTGCTGCAGGAGGACTTCGCGATCTTCGACGAGAAGACGAAGACTCCGATCACGCTCTTCGACAACCAGATCCAGCCCGTCACCGTCGCCGTGATGCTCGACTCGAGCGGCAGCATGACGATGAATCTGGAGTTTCTCAAGCAGGCGGCCGAGCAGTTCGTGATCCGGCTCCTGCCCGACGACAGGGCGCGCATCGGCTACTTCAACGACAAGATCGCATTCCTGAGTGAGTTCAGCAACGACCGCGACATGCTGATTGCGTCCATCAAGGACATGCAGTTCGGCAACCCGACCCGGCTCTACGACTCCCTGATTTTCAGCCTCGACGCGCTCGTCCCGATCGAGGGACGGAAGGTGATCCTGTCGTTCACGGACGGCGCCGACACCGCGAGCCGCAGCGGGATGGGCGAGGTGCTGCGCCGCGCCCGCGAGGAAGAAGTCATGGTGTACGGCATCGGGCTGGAGTCGCGGATGATGGGCATGCGGACCAGGCCGGACGGCGCCTTGCGGAAACTCGCTGAGGAGACGGGCGGGGGCTACTTCGAACTGAAGGACACCGACGACCTCGGCCCGACGTTCACCCGCGTCGCCCAGGAACTGCACAGCCAGTACCTGCTCGGCTTCGAGCCGCAGACCGACGGCAAGGTCCACAAGATCGACGTCCGCGTGAACCGCCCCGGGCTCGTGGCCCGGGGCCGCAAGACGTATCAGGCGCCGAAGAGTTGAGACCTCGGGCGCGCGGTGTGACTAGCGCGGCTCCTGCGGCGCGTCACTCAGCGTGACCGGAGCGTCGAACCGCACGCGGAGCACGGTGCCGGCATCGAGTTGCACGTTGGTGCCCGGCGTGGCGAGCACGGCACCTCCGCCCCCGATGAGGACGCCGGCCATCGCGCCCTTGAACCCGCCGAGGATACCGCCGATGATCGCGCCGGCGGCCGCGCCGGTGGTCATCTTGCCGACCTCTCCGCGCAGTCCTTCGCCCTGCAGCGCCTGCGTGACCGAGGCGCGGATGCGGTAGGTGCGCCCCTCGACGGTCATCTGGTCGAACGACAGCGTCAGGCTGCCGCGGCGGTCGGTGCGCGTGGCCCGTTCCACGGCACTCACCACCCCCCGCAGCACGGACCCGGCGGGGATGAGCAGCTCGTTCCCCTGGTACAAGTCCACCATCGTCGTCGCTTCGAAGCGGTCCTCGACCGCGGCGCTGCTCGAGTCGAGCGGCGTCTGGAGCCGTGCGTCGAGTTCCTGACCGACGGCGATCTCACCGGCGCGACCGGCCGGCGCCGCCTCTCTCACGGCGGTGCCCGCCACTTCGCGCTCGAGCGTCCGCAGGCGATCCCGGACGGTGGCCAGTTCGGACGGCGGCAGGCTGTTCTCGCGGCGCAACCGCACACGGAGGTACGCGACATCGTCGCGCACCATGTCGAGGTCGCGTTCGAGGCGTGATGCGCGCGCCGAGTCGGTGTTGCGCAGTCGGTCGATGCTCTGGCTGAGCGCGCTGACCTGCGCCTGGAGATCGTCCAGGTCGGCCTGGACGACGGTGCCCTGCGCCATAGCCAGCACCGGCAACAGCAGGGCCAGCGCCGCGGTTCTCACTGCACGTCCAAACGTCACGGTCATGGGTTCTCCCCTGGGAAAAGGCTTGGGCCTTGGGCAAGACGAAAACACTCGGGCCGCCGTCAGGCTACCCGAGTGTCAGACGCCGCGCCACGAGCAGCGGACGAGCAAAACGCGCGACCGCTAGCTACGGCTGAGCAATCGCGTCAGCCATTCGACGCGCGTGAGGTCGTTGTAGATGACCGTCACCATCAGCAACATCAGCACCGCGAAACCGGCCATCAGCATGCGCTCCTTGACGCGCATGCTGAAGTCGCGCCGGGCCAGCCCTTCGATGGCGAGGATGGTGATGTGACCGCCGTCGAGTATCGGAATGGGGAGCAGGTTGAGCAGGCCCAGATTGAGGCTCACCATCGCCATGGTGCCGAACAGGGCGGCCCAGCCGACCGACGCGGCGCCGCCAGCGACCTCGGCGATGCCGAGCGGACCCATCAGCTGACGCGGTGAGGTCTCGGCGGTGAAGAACCCCGCCAGCATCTCGCCGATCATCGTCGTCCACTCCCAGTTCTGCCGGACGCTCATCCCGATCGCCTGAACGAACCCGGGCTGGATGGTGATGGTCTCGAAGGGGCTCAGTTGCACGCCGAGGCGACCCACGCCGCCGGTATCGCGCGGAGTGACGGTGACGTCCAGCGGTTGGCCGGCGCGAATCAGCCCCAGCGTCACCGGCTGACCGGCACGCTTGCCGATCTCGCCGATCATCTGCTGGAGCGTGAAACCGGTCGTTTCCGTGCCGTTGAACGACACGATCACGTCCTTCACCTGCAGGCCCGCCTCTTCGGCGGCGCTGCCGGGCAGCACCTGGGCGACTTCCGGATGGATGGACGGCGCGATGCCGAGATCGCCGATTTCGTACTTCGTCTGCGCCTCGGGCACCACCGTGAACTGCTGGCGCGCGCCGTCGCGGCTGATGACGATCGGTACCTCACGGTTGGCGCGAGGCACGACGCGCATCTGGAGCGCCTGCCACGTGTTCACCTCGCGGTCGGCAAACGACAGGATCACGTCGCCGGGCTGGATGCCGGCCTTCTCCGCTGGAGAACCCTCGAGCACGCGTCCCACGACCGGCGCGCGCTGTTCGAAGGCGGGCTGCGTCGCACCATCCCAGATGACGAACGTCATCAGCCCCACCGCGAGCAGGAGGTTCATGGCCGGCCCGGCGATGAGGATCTGGAACCGCTGCCACTTGGACTTCGACAGGAACTCGTCCCTCGCGCCCGAGCGCGGATCATCGGGCGTCTCGCCCGCCATCTTCACGTACCCGCCGAGCGGGATGGCGCTGATGCAGTACTCGGTGCCGCCGCGGGTGACCTTCAGGAGCTTGGGGCCGAACCCCAACGAGAACGTCAGCACCCGCACGCCGTTCCAGCGCGCCAGCAGGAAATGTCCGAGTTCGTGCACGAACACGAGCACGCCAAGGACGAACAGGAACGCCCAGAGATTTGTCACGCAGAGATGCCTCGTCGAGCCGATTCTAGTGCGCCGAGCCGGGCGGCCGCCTGCCGACGCGCCCACCCGTCCACCTCGCGGATGGCTGCGAGGGAGGTCGTGTCGAGCGTGCGGCCGGCGGCCTGCGCCAGGACGTCAGCGACGGTCCTGGCGATTCCCGTGAAGGGCAGGTGCCCCTCAAGGAAAGACGCCACGGCGATTTCATTGGCCGCGTTCAGCACGACCGGGGCGGCTCCCCCGGCGCGAAGAGCCTCGTAGGCCAGTTGCAGGCAGGGGAACCGGTCGAGGTCGGGTTCCTCGAACCGCAGATCCAGCCCGGCGCGCCAGTCCAGGCGCGGCACCGGACTCTCCCAGCGATCCGGATAGGTGAACGCGTACTGGATCGGCAGCCGCATGTCGGTCACGCCGAGCTGCGCGAGCAGCGACCCGTCCTCGAACTCCACCATCGAGTGCACGACCGACTGGGGATGAATCACCACGTCGATCCGCTCGACCGGCACGTCGAACAGCCAGCGGGCCTCGATCACCTCGAGACCCTTGTTCATCATGGTCGCCGAGTCGATGGTGATCTTGCGACCCATCTTCCAGGTCGGGTGGCTCAGCGCGTCGGCCGCTGTCACCGCGTCCAGGTGCGCCAGTGGCGTCGTGCGGAACGGCCCGCCGGAGGCGGTGAGCACGAGGCGGCGCACATGCGAACGCGGGTGACCGCTGAGGCACTGATGGATGGCGTTGTGCTCGCTGTCCACCGGCAGCACGTCCACACCGCGTGCCGCCGCGGCCGCCATGACCAGCCGGCCAGCCATGACCAGCACTTCCTTGTTGGCGAGCGCGATGCGCTTGCCGGCGGAGATGGCTGCAAGCACGGCCTCGAGCGCCTCGGTGCCCGAACACGCGCATAACACGACGTCCACGTCCGGCTGCGTGGCGACCGCGACGAGGCCGTCCCGGCCCGACGTCCACTCGCGGACGCCGAGGCGCGCGTCGGACGAGAGGCCGGTCTGCACGTCGAGCAGCGCGGCGTTGCTGGCCATCGCCACGGCGCCTGGACGCGTCTGCTCGATCTGCTTCCGCATCTGCGCGGCGTTGCCGCCGGCTGCCAGGCCGACCACCTGGAGGCGCCCGGGATGGGCGGCCACGACGTCGAGGGCGCTGACGCCGATCGAGCCGGTGCTGCCGAGAATGGCGACGCGCGTCATGCGCCCGGTCCCTGCGGCCACAGCCACTGCAAGGCGACGTAGTAGAGCGGCATCGTGAACAGGAGGGCGTCGATGCGGTCGAGCATGCCCCCGTGTCCGGGTATCAGGTCGGAGGCGTCCTTCACGTCGGCGCTCCGCTTCAGCATCGACTCGAACAGATCGCCCGCGATGCCGACGAGGGCGACGAGCAGGCCGAGCACCGCCAACTGCCAGGTGGGGATGCCCGGTAACCACAACCGGCCCATGCCGGCGAGCACGACCGCCGCCACGACGAGACCGCCGAGGGCCCCTTCGCGGGTCTTCTTCGGGCTCAGCGCGGCCGCGAGCGGTGTGCGCCCGAACGTCCGACCCGTGTAGTACTGCGCCGTGTCGCTGCCAATCTGGGTGAGGAACAGCAGCAGGAGCGCCGGTGCGCCATATTGCTCACGCACGAGCGGAACCGTGGCGATGCCCATCCCCAGGTAGACCACGGGGAAGACCATCGCCGCCGCCACCGCAACCGCCTGCGACGGCACCCGCCCGCGAAGGACGACCGCAATGCCACTGGCGACCATGCTGACGTACAGCCAGTGGTGCGCGGGCAGGTGGAAGATCAGCACGCCGTACATGCCGATCGACAACGCCATGCCCAGCCCCGGCACGACGTCCAGCCCGCTCCGGCTCACCAGGTGGTCGTACTCGCGCAGGCTGAGGACCAACGCGACGAAGGCGAAGATCTGCGTGCCCCAGGGAGGCAATCCCCAGAAGATGCCGACGACCAGGGCCAGCAGCACGAGGCCGCTGATGACGCGCGTCACCGGCCTGCCGCCACGGGGTGGCTCGACGCGGCAGCGATGCCGCCGTAGCGGCGCTCGCGACGCTGGTAGTCGAGGATGGCCTCGAACAGGTGCGTGCGCCGGAAATCGGGCCAGAACGTGTCGGTGACGTGGATCTCGCTGTACGCGATCTGCCAGAGGAGGAAGTTGCTCACCCGCATCTCGCCCGAGGTCCGGATCAGCAGATCGGGGTCCGGCTGACCGCTCGTGTAGAGCAGGCTCGCCACACGCGCCTCGTCGACGTCTTCGGGGCGCAGCCCCTGTGCGATCGCCGCGCGTACCGCGTCCACGATCTCGGCACGTCCGCCGTAGTTGAGCGCGATGGTGAGTACGGTGCCCGTGTTGCGGCTGGTCCGCTCCATGGCCACCTGCAGTTCGTGCTGCACGTCCGGCGAAAGCTCCTGCATGCGGCCGATGATGCACAGCCGGATGTTGTTGGCCAGCATCGTCTCGAGCTCGGAGCGCAGATAGCGCTTGAGCAGCGCCATCAGCGTCGCGACCTCGGATGCGGGTCGTTTCCAGTTCTCGACAGAGAACGCGTACAGCGTGACGTAATCGAGTCCGAGGCGAGCCGAGGTCTCGATCACCTCCCGAACGGCGCGCGTGCCGGCGCGATGCCCCTCCACGCGGGGCAGATGGCGGCGCCCGGCCCATCGGCCGTTGCCGTCCATGATGATCGCGACGTGAGCAGGCAGGCGGCCGAAATCGAGCCGGCGAGCGAGATCGGCGTCGGGGGAGCCGGGAGACAGCCAGCTCAACAGGTCGTCAAGCGCCATGGGCCGCTGAACATTCTACTCGGCCTTCGTCGCCGGCCGCGCGGGATGGGTGGAGGCCGCCGTCCGTAGGGCTCCGCGCAGCCCGTCGCCCAAGGGGCGACGGCTACGTACGGAGGGGGCGACGGCTACGTCCTCTCAGGGCTACGCCCGTGGCACGCCCGCGGCGCGCCCGGAGGTCGCGCCCTACCCGAGACCCGCGCCGCCGTACATGACGTCCACAAGCGTCAACCCGTGCGCGGGGGCGGTCGGCCCCGCCGCCGACCTGGGCGCGCCGGACAGCAGCGCGCGCACGTCATCTGGCGACCGACGCCCCTGCCCGACATCGAGCAGCGTCCCGGCCAGCGCCCGAACCATGTGTCTGAGGAACCCGTCGCCCGTGACCTCGAACTCCACGATGCGTTCCTGCTCGTGCAGCCGCAGGCCGATGTCCTCGGCCGGGCGCAGGCACAGGTCGACGCGCGTGATCGTGCGCACGGTGCTGCGGATGGCGGTGCCCACCGACTGGAACGCGGCGAAATCGTGTGTGCCGGCCAGGTACGCTGCTGCCTGCCCCATCCCGACGAGGTCGAGCCGCGGAGGCACGAGGCACGTGGTCCGCGCCAGGAGGGGATGCCCGATGCGGCTGACCAGCCACACGTACCGATAGGTCTTGCCGGTCGCCGAGTATCGCGCGTGGAACGCCTCCGACACGACGCGCGCCTCACGAATGCGGATGTCGCCCGGGAGCCGCGTGTTCGCCGCGCGCAGAACCGACTCCGCCTCGAGCCCCTCGGGCACGTCGACGTGCGCCGTCTGCCCTTCGGCATGCACGCCCGCGTCGGTGCGCCCCGCCCCGAACACCACCGCACGCCCTCCGACAAGCGGCGCCAGCGCGTCCTCGATCTCCGCCTGCACCGATGGACCGTTCAGCTGACGCTGCCAGCCTGCGTACGCCGTCCCGTCGTACGCGACGCGGAGCAGCACCCGGGCCACGCTACTTCGGACCGGGCCGCGACCCCGGCTTCACGGCCGGCACGCCATGCAGGTGTTCCGGCACCGCATCGGCCGCAAACGTGGGGAACCGCGCCTCGGCGAGCGAGAGGTAGGGGATCGACAGCGCGTCGCCGCCACCCCTGTTGATGATCGACGCTGCGGCCGCGACCGTAGCGCCGGCCTGCTCGGCCACCGTCACGGTCTCGAGCGTGCTCTTGCCCGTCGTGACCACGTCCTCCACCACGAGCACCCGCTCGCCGGGCTCGATACGAAACCCGCGGCGCAACGTGAGCACGCCATCCTGGCGCTCGGCGAAGATGGCGCGGACACCCAGCGCCCGCCCCACCTCGTGACCGATGATGAGCCCGCCCATCGCGGGAGACAGCACGACGTCCACCGCGTGGCCGGCAGCCTTCACCTTCTCCGCCAGCGCCTGCCCGAGCGCACCGGCATCGCCCGGATGCTGGAGCACCAGCGCGCACTGCAGGTACCCGGTGCTGTGCAGGCCCGACGTGAGCACGAAATGCCCTTCGAGGAGGGCGCCACGGTTGCGATAGAGGTCGAGGACGTTCTCAGAAGTCATTGAGGAGCCGGATTCGGGATTCGGGATTCGGGATTCGGGACTCGGATCGGGCTCGCCTGCAGGCCGCACGGTCGTCTCGCTGAGGCGTCCATCTCCGCACCACCGCACTCTCCACTACTTTAGGTTCGTTTCGAACAGCGTCAGGATGCGTTTGTACTCGTCGGCCCAGCTCGCGGCTTCCTCGAACGCATGGTCCTCGACGGGGTACAGCGCGAGTTCCCATCTCTCCTTGCGGAGCTCGATCAGCTTCTGCGCCAGGCGAATCGAGTCCTGCGCGTGCACGTTGACATCGACGAGCCCGTGACAGATGAGGAGCGCGCCCTTCAGCCCGTCGGCGAAGTAGATCGGCGAACTGCGCCGGTACGCCTCCGCGTCGGCCTGGGGCTCGTTGAGGATGTTGGCCGTGTAGGGATGGTTGTAGTGAGCCCAGTCGGTCACCGGACGGAGCGCAGCGCCCGCGGCAAACACGTCGGGCGTCGTGAACATCGCCATCAGCGTGATGAACCCGCCGTAACTGCCGCCGTAGACACCGAGCCGCCGCGCGTCCACCTTGTGCCGCGACGCAAGGTAGGCCGCGCCGTCCACGATGTCCTCGAGGTCCTTGCCGCCCATGTGCCGGTAGATGGCCGTGCGCCAATCGCGTCCGTAGCCCGCACTCGCCCGGTAGTCCACGTCGAGCACGACGTACCCGCGCGCCGCGAGCAGGTGGTGGAACATGTACTCGCGGTAATACTGCGACCAGTAGCGGTGCGCATTCTGGAGGTAGCCCGCGCCGTGCACGAACACCACGCCGGGCCGAGACGGATGCCTCCGGGCGCCGACCATCTCGGGGGTGTAGAGCCGCGCGTGCACCGTTGCGCCGTCCCGCGCCGTGAACGTCACGAGTTCGGGGTCGAGCCACGGGTGAGACGCCCACTCGGCCGACGGGCTCGTCGTCACTCGCGTGCCAGCGGAAGCGGTGGACCCGTAAGGCCTCACGTACACCTCAGGCGGCGTGTTGCCGGTCGAGTGGACAATGGCGATCGTGCGCCCGTCCGGCGAGACCTCGGCGAGATTGGCGCCGACTCGCGTCGTGAGCCGCGTGCGCGCGCCCCCTGCGACATCCATCGCATACAGGTGACGTTCTCCCGGGTGGACCTCGGTGGTCGTCAGATACATCGTCGCGCGGTCGCGCGACAGCGCGACATCGGTGACTTCCCACTCGCCGCTCGTCAGCGCGGTGGCCGTGGACGGCGAGCCCGCGTCGAGTGCGTAGACGTGCATCCAGCCCGTGCGCTCCGAGACGAACCAGATCCTGTGGCTGCGCGGCAGGAAGCCGAAGCTCGGAGTGCCGGACCCAAGCCCTTCGCGCACCCAGGCCTCGTCGCGCTGGTGGTCCAGGCGCGTCGCCGTGCCTGATGCTGGGTCGACGCGCACCAGCCAGCGGTCCTTGTTGTCGGCCGATCGCACCGATGCCACCGCCACCGTCCCGTCATCGGACAGCACCGGCATCGTCCAGCGCAGCCGGCGCGGCTCCTTCTCGCTCCCCCCGGCCTCGGCAAACGCCACCCACGTGGTCTTGCGCGACTCGAGGTCGAGGACGGCCAGCAGCGACTCGTTCTGCTCGTCGCCGACCTTCGTCCGGCCCGACAGGTCGTCCACGAATCCCGATTCGGTGACGTAATCGGGCACATCGGCCACGCGCGCCGAGTCGGGCCGCTGGGTCACCACTGCGAACACGTACCGGCCGCTGCCATCGAGCTGCAGGTCCGAGACGGTCTGCCGCGCGCGCAGTTCGAGCTTGGGCAGCGCGTCCCGCTCCCTTCGGGCTTCGTCGCGCTCGCGACGCCGCGCGCTCTCCTTCACGTGTTCGAGCAGCGCGAGCTCCTGCTCGGCGAGCGCCTTCTGGCTCTCGGTCTTCTTCGGGTCGGGCGCGGTCGTGCCGGATTCGGCAAGCTGCACGATCCCGGGCGCCGCGAGCGAGACGAGGAACAGCCCTCCGTCACGCACGAACGTGACGTGCGTCTCGTCGCGTGCCCAGCGGGGCGCCGACTCGGTGCCCGCCATGCGCGTCAACGGAGTGCGGATGCCGGTTACCGTGTCGATCACGGCGATGTCGCCGCGATCGGCGCTCAGTACCCGGTTGCGCGCCAGGTCCCACTGCCCGGACGGCGGGGGCGCCTGCCGGCGTTCGTCCTCCGACAGACGACGCAGCCCCGTCCCGTCGGCGCTCACGACCCAGGTCGCGGTCTCGTCCTCGCCGCGGCCTCGCCATTCGAAGTAGAGGCGGGCGCCGTCCCCCGTCCAACGCAGGCCCGACGGCGGGTACCCGACGACGGCGGGTCCGCGCATGATGCTGTCGACGGTGAGCTCGAAGCGTGGGCCCCTCGCGGCGGCAGGCGTCGCGGCGGCAGACGCCGCGCCACGGGTCTGGGCATTCACCGGGGTCAGTACGGTGGCGCAGAGCAGACCGGTGATCCACGGAACGATTCGGCGGCGCATCATCGGGACGGGCTCACGGGAGCGGACGGGGAGACACGGGGCGGGTGGTGAAACCGCCGCCGCGTCGGCCTGCGCCCCGTGCGAGATGCCGGGTGCGAGGTCGCCGAGCGCGGACGCAGCCCTCGGCACTGACCGACCGGTCAGGCGCCCTATTGTGCATTTCGCGGCGACGATAGGGCAATCGGTGGGCCGCCGGGTGTGCGACTCCGAACACTCGGAGTCGTGCGGGCAGGGTTTATACTCCGCGCCGAACCGGGCTCGCGATCGTTTCGTCTATTGGTTCGGCCTCATCCCCGGACATCACCACCCGTCCCGGTGGGCCCGTGTGTCGCAGACCGCCGCCCTGACGGCCTACGGCTGCGAGGCGGAAGTTCGTTCCGGTCGGCGTTGGCGTCGACCTATACACCAGGCAGTTCGTGGCGGTCGCGGCGTTGGACGTCGCCCGTCAGATGGAGTTGACGTCCGTGATCCGATCGGCCTCCCCGTTGCTTCGCTGCTGCGCGCTCACCATCACCCTCGTCGGGGCGGGCGCGGGCGCCTTCGCGCAGGAGCCCCCGCCGGCGCAGCCGGTGCCTCCGCCGCCGCCTGAATCGCAGCCGAAGCCCGCGACGCCCGCACCCACCGGCCCCGTCCGCCGGGTCACGATCGACGAGGCCGTCGCATCGGCGCTCGAGCAGAACGTCGCGCTGCGCGTCCAGCGCATGGACCCGACGATCTCGGAGCTCGATATCGCGCAGGCCTACGGCGCCTGGCTGCCGGCCCTGGCCGGCCAGATGTTCTATCAGAGCCTCGAGCAGCCCGTGGCGACGATCCTGCAGTCGGGCGCCGGGCAGAACAACTTCACCCAGAACCAGTGGATCGGCAGCTTCGGCGTCGATCAGGTGCTGCCCACCGGCGGCAGCTACTCGCTCGGTTACGAAGCGTCGCGCACGGAGAACAACAACCAGTTCGCCACGTTGAACCCGAACACGCGCGGCAACCTGACGTTCTCGTTCACGCAGCCGCTGCTGCGCAACCGCAGCATCGACAGCACGCGATTGAGCATCCAGGTCAGTCGCAACAACCTGCAGATCTCCGAGCTCGACCTGCGCAACACGGTGGTCACCACGGTCCGCAACGTCAAGAATGCGTACTGGGACCTCGCCGTGGCGTTGTCGAACCTCGCCGTGCAGCAGCAGACGCTCGAGCTCGCGCGGCAGACCCTGGCCGACAACCGCAAGCGCGTGGAGGTGGGCACGATGGCGCCGATCGACATCGTGCAGGCCGAGGCGGAAGAGGCGGCCAACGAGGAGAACGTGATCATCGCCGAGCAGACGGTGGCCCAGGCGCAGGACCGCCTGCGCGCCCTGATGCTCGACCCGGGCACACCCGAGTTCTGGACGACCACCTTCGAACCCGCCGATACGCCGGCGCTCGACGCCGTGCCGGTGGACGTGGACGCGGCCGTCGCCACCGCGATGAAGAACCGGCTGGACCTGCAGCAGACGCGCAAGCAGCTCGAGACCCTCGAAACGCGCATCCGCTTCTTCCAGAACCAGGTGCTGCCGGCGGTGGGCCTGAACGTGGACTATGGCCTTGCGGGTCTCGGCGGCACCGTGATCAACCGCGACACCGATGACCCCCTCAATCCCGGGGGCGTCGTCAGCCGCACCACGCGTCCGTACTCGGACGTGGTCCGCGACATCTTCGGATTCGACTACCCGACGTGGTCTGCGAGCGTGCAGGTCAGTTACCCGCTCGGCCGCAATCCGAACAGGGTCAACCTGGAGCGCGCCCGGCTGCAGAACGACCAGTCTCAGCTCCAGCTGCGCGACATCGAACGGCAGGTGGTGCAGCAGGTGCGCGACCTCGCGCGGCAGGTGAACACGAACCTGCGCCGCGTGGCGACAACGCGCGCGGCGCGCACGCTGGCCGAGCGCCGTCTCGAGGCCGAGCAGAAGAAGTTCGGCGTGGGCCTCTCGACCACGTTCAACGTCCTGCAGGCGCAGCGCGATCTCGCCGCGGCGCGCAACAACGAGCAGAGCGCGATCCTCGACTTCGAGAAGTCGCGCGTGGACTTCGAGGCGTCGCAGGAAGCGTCGATTTCCGGCGGGTCCGGCATCTCGCTGCAGGGGGGTGGCGGCACCGGCGCCGGCGGCAACACCTCCACGCTCGGGTCCGGAGGGCAGCAGGTCGGCACGGGTCAGCAGGGCGGCGGAGGTGGCGCGGGCGGACAGCAGTTCCGCTGATCGCCAGCACGTCACGTGAGGACGAGCGGCCGGCGCGACAGCAGTCGCGGCCGGCCGTTTCGCGTTGGTCCGACGGCATTTCCGCACTCGACGATTCCGCGTTTGGATATGCTGTCTCCGTGCCGCCGGTCTCGGTGATCGTGATCACGAAGAATGCCGCCGAGCACGTCGAGCGGGCCTTGCGCTCCGTCGCCTGGGCCGACGAACGCATCGTCGTGGACTCGGGGAGCACCGACGACACCGTGGCACGTGCCCGTCCGCTCGCCACACGGGTCGAGACACGCGCCTGGCCGGGATATGGGGCGCAGAAGAACCACGCGGCATCGCTGGCGACGCACGACTGGGTGCTGTCGCTCGACGCAGACGAGGCCATCACCCCGGCGCTGCATCAGGAGATCGCCCGCCTTGCAGCCGCGCCGGGGCCCGCAGCCTTCCGCATGCCCCGCGTGACGTGGTACCTCGGGCGATGGATCCGCTCGACCGACTGGTATCCGGATCGCGCGGTCCGGCTGTACGACCGTCGGCGGGCGCGGTGGGACGACAGGCCGGTGCACGAGGCCCTCCTCGTGGATGGCACGACGGCCGACCTCACGGGGGAGATCGAGCATCGTCCCTACGCCGACGTGGCCGAGCACCTTGCTCGCATGAACCACTACACGACGCTGGCCTCGGCCCGGATGCTCGCCGACGGCCGCGACGCGCGCGCCTGGCACCTGCTCGTGCATCCGCCCGCGGCGTTCCTGCGCAACTATGTGGCCCGGCGCGGCTTCCGAGACGGCGTGCCCGGCCTGGTCGTGTCGCTGCTCGGCGGCGTGTACGTGCTCCTCAAGTACGCGAAGCTGTGGGAGCGGCGACGCCAGGATTCGTGACACGGATGCCGACCAGGACGATCCACATCGACACCGCCCGCACGTGGCGAGGCGGACAGAACCAGGCACTGCTCACCGTCAACGGCCTGCGCGCGCTCGGGCACCCGACGATGCTGGTGGCGCATCCCGACGGCGAGCTGCGGCGCCGTGCCCCGAAGACGCCGGACCTCGTGCCGCTCGCTCCCCGCTTCGAGGTGGATTTCCACGCTGCCTGGAAGCTCGCGCGCATCATCCGGGCATTCGAACCCGCCGTGCTGCACGCACATGACCCGCACGGCGTCGCCCTGGCCGCGCTCGCGCTCGGCTTCAGGATGCCCTGGCCGCCGCCGCGCCTCGTTGCGTCGCGGCGCGTGGACTTCAAACTGGCAAGCAACGCCCTCTCGCGCGCGAAGTATCGGCAAGTGGACCGCTTCATCTGCGCGTCCGGCGCCATCGCCCGCATTCTCGAGGCGGACGGCATCGCGCCCGATCGCATCGTCACGGTGCACGAGGGCGTGGACCTCGAGCACCTCGCCGAGGTGCCGCCCGCCTCGCTGCACGACGCATTCGGGCTGCCGGCTGGTGCACCGGTCGTGCTCAACGTCGCCGCGCTCGTGCCGCACAAGGGGCAGCGCTATCTCGTCGATGCGTTTGCCGATGTGGTGCGCATGGTGCCGGAGGCCCGTCTCGTCATCCTCGGCGAGGGTGAGCTGCGCGACAGTCTCGCGGACCAGATCGGACAACGAGGACTCGAGCGCCAGGTGCTGCTCCCCGGGTTCCGCGCCGACGTGCTCTCGCTGATGAAGACGGCCGACGTGTTCGTCCTGAGTTCGGTGATGGAGGGCCTGGGCACGTCCCTGCTCGACGCGATGGCGAGCGCCAGGCCGATCGTCGCGACGCACACCGGCGGCATCCCGGAGGGGGTCGTGCACGACGAGACCGGGC
>JAEZCY010000211.1 GCA_023429845.1 Acidobacteriota bacterium | reverse complement strand
GCCACGAGCTGCGAGCTGGCAAGCTCGCCGAGCGCCACGACTGCGTCGCGCGACCGAGGCGACACCTCGCGCAGCACCGCCATGGCGTTGAGCAGCGCGCCAGCCTGCCGCCACTGCCGCTCCAGCGCGTCGAGCACACCGTCGCGAGCCTCCCCGCGCAGCAGCGCCTCGGCGGCGACCCGGTGCCGGTCGCGCATCACCGTCACCTTCTGCGCTGCCGCGTCCGCATCACCGCGGTCCACTGCGGCCACCGCCTCGAGCAGCTGGTCGGTGATGCCCGACATCGCCGACACGACCACGACGGGGACGCCGCTGATGCCCTGCTCGCGAGCAACGATCCGCGACAGGCGTTGGACGGCCTCGGGATCCTTGACCGAAGTGCCACCGAACTTCATCACCACCATGGGCGTCACCTCAGAGCAGGCCCTGAGCCTGCATCAGTTCTGCATTGAGCAACGCCGCACCGGCGGCCCCGCGAACGGTGTTGTGCCCCAGCGCCACGAACTTGTGCTGGAGCACCGGGCACGGCCTCAGCCGTCCGAGGAACACCGCCATGCCATTGTCACGCTCCACGTCGAGTCGGGGCTGCGGCCTGTTTTCGGCCTCCAGGTACACCAGCGGGCGACGGGGAGCCGAGGGCAGGTCGCGTTCCTGGGGTTCCCCCCGGAACGCTTCGAAGGCCGCGCGGATGTCGGCAGCGGCAACCTCGTCGGCGAAATCCACCGAGATCATCTCTGTGTGACCGTCGATCACCGGCACGCGCGTGGTGTGGGCGCTGATCCTGAGCGGATGCAGGGTCACACCGGAGGCGGCGAGGGTGCCCAGAATCTTCTGCGGTTCGGTCTCGAGCTTGTCTTCTTCGCCGCCGATGAACGGCACCACGTTGCCGAGGATGTCCAGGGACGGCACACCAGGGTAGCCAGCGCCCGAGGTCGCCTGGAGCGTCACGACGTTGGACGTCGTGAGGCCGAGCGCGCGAAGCGGCGCAAGCGCCATCGCCAGGAACACGGTGGAGCAGTTGGGGTTGGTGACGATGCCGCCCTTCCAGCCGTAGGCGGCCTGCTGCTGCGCCACCAGTTGCAGGTGGTCGGCGTTGATCTCCGGCACCAGCAGCGGCACCAGCGGGTCCATGCGGAAATTGCGGGCGTTGCTCACGACGATGTGCCCGGCCTCGGCAAAGGCGCGCTCGAGGTCGCCTGCCACGCTCGCATCCAGCGCCGAGAACACCAGCTTCGGTCCCGTGCCGGGCTTCGGCGCCTGGACGGTCCGCTCAGCCGCCTCCTCGGGCATCGCGGTGGAGAGCTTCCAGGATGCCGCGTCGGCGTATCGCTTTCCCTCGGATCGATCGCTGGCCGCCAGCCAGGTGGCCTTGAACCAGGGATGCCTGTCCAGCAACCGCACGAACTGCTGGCCCACCGTACCGGTGGCGCCCAACACGCCGACTTCCACTCGAGACGACATCGATTCCTCGTTTTCGTCCGGCCTGCACGAAAAAACCCGCCTGCGCGGGCCGCGCGGCGGGTTTCAAAATGGGCACGTAACGCTTGAGAGAGTGCTTCAGCTCAGGACGCGTACACGAGCCACCCGCGCGCGGAAACGAGTTCCCGCTTTCGAGTGGTGACGGTAATGGTCATGGTGGTGCGCGTCATCGAACTGCACACAGACTAGCGCTCGTCGAGCCGAACTTGCAAGGGTGGACGCGTGTCATACTCGCGGGGATGCGTGGCAGAGCGTCCGCGGATCCGTCCGCCTTCGACTGCGCGCTGCACCTCGCGCTGCCCCCGGACGAGGTCTTCGACGCCTTCTTCGATCCGGAACTCCTCGCGCAGTGGTGGGCGATCCGTGCCGCGGTCACCACGCCGCAGCCGCTGGGCATCTACGCGCTCGAGTGGCCCGTGTCCGGCCAAAGCGACCCGCTCCTCGGTCGTCTCGGCGGCGCTTTCTACGGCATCGTCATCGACATCAGGAAGGGGCGCGAGTTCTTTCTTGCCGACGCCTACTGGCTGCCGCTCGACGGCACCGCCATCGGGCCCATGGCCGTCCACGTCACGTGCGATCCGGGTGCCGCCGGCACGCACCTGCGTGTTCAGGTGAGCGGGTGTGACGACAGCCCGCGCTGGCGGCGCTTCTACCGGGTGATCGGCGCGCAATGGACCGAGGCGCTCTCGGGACTCGAAGCCCGCCTCACCCCACGCGCCGGATGCGCAGGAAGTTCGCGTCCACCCGCGTGAGGTCGGCGTTGATGCTGACGAACACGATCGTCTCGCCACTCCGCAGCACGCCGCGCTTGACGAGGTGCTGCTCGATGTCGATGCCGCCGGGGCGATTCATGAGCGACGCGTCCGCGGCAATCGGCTCGACGCCGCGGTGCAGCATCAACCGACGCGCGAGCCGTTCGTCGAACGCCACCGCGTGAACCGCCACGTGCGGCCGGAGCGCCGCCAGCACGCGCGCCGTCTTGCCCTCCCGGGTCACGGCGACGATCGCGTCGGCGCCCCCGCTCCGCGCGAGCGTGACGGCCGCTTCGCAGATCGCGCGGTTGTGCGACACCTCGGAGGCGACCTCGCCGAGCGCGGCGCACGGCTTCACGCCCAGGCTTTCGGCGTCGCGGATGACCGCGTCGAGCACCTTGACCGCCTCGATCGGGTACTGGCCGCTCGCCGTCTCCCCTGACAGCATCACCGCGTCTACCGAGTCGTCCACGGCGTTGGCGGCATCACTCACCTCGGCGCGCGTCGGCCGCGGGTTGGTGCGCATGGACTCGAGCACCTGCGTCGCGACGATCACGGGCACGCCCGCCCGCTGCGCCTGCCGCGTGATCTCCTTCTGGGCCCGCGGCACGCTGTGCAGCGGCACCTCGTTGCCGAGATCGCCGCGCGCCACCATCACGCCGTCGCATTCGGCAAGCAGCTCGCGCAGGTTGGCCACGGCCTGGGGCCGCTCGATCTTGGCGATCAGGCTCGCGTCGCCGATGCCGGCCGCGCGGAGCGCGCCGCGCGCACGACGCAGGTCGTCGGCCCGCTCGACGAACGACACCGCGACCATGTCCACGCCGAGTTCTGCGCCGAACTGCAGGTCGACCAGGTCCTTGTCGGTCAGCGCCGACGCCGGCAACTCGACCTCCGGCGCGTTGATCCCCTTGTGCTCGGCGAGCATGCCACCGACGACCACGGTCGTCTCGATCGTGGTGCCGTCGCTGCCCTCCACCTGCAGTTGCAGCGCTCCATCGTCGAGGAGCAGGCGCGTGCCCGGAGTGACGGCCTGCGCAAGCCCCGCAAACGTGGTGTACACGTGCCCGACGTCGCCGACATCGTCGCCGGTGGTGATGCGCAGACGCGAGCCCTGCTCGAGCGCGATTGGCGCGCCTCCCACGAGGCGACCGGTGCGGATCTTCGGTCCACTGAGGTCCTGCAGGATGGCGATCTGCCGTCCCGCGGCCGCCGCCGCGTCGCGCACCAACCGAAACGCCTCGGCATGCGATTCGTGTGTGCCATGCGAGAAGTTGAGCCGGAACACGTCGACGCCGGCCGCGACAAGGGCGGGCACACCCGTGGCTGTGGCACTCGACGGGCCGAGAGTGGCGATGATCCGCGTCTGTCGCATGTGCAGCCAGTCTAACGGAAGGAACGCCCGCCCCGAGCCCCGAGTCCCGAGTGCCGAGTGCCGATCTTGTATCGTGTCCCCCATGTCCGAACACCTGACGCGCTTCCGTGAGTTCCGGGAGCGGATGAACGCGCGGATACTCGAGGTGGCGCCACTCGAGACGAAACGGTTCTTCGCACTGGACACCCGCGCCTACGACGCGGGGACGCTCGACGTGCCGACCAAGGAGCTGCTCGGGCTCGTCGCCTCGCTCGTGCTCCGCTGCGACGACTGCGTGACGTACCACCTGATTCGCTGCAAGGAAGAAGGACTCAGCGACGAGCAGCTCCGCGAGGCCCTTCACGTCGGGCTCGTCGTGGGCGGGTCGATCGTCATCCCGCACCTGCGCCGCGCGGTTGCAACCATCGACGACATCGCCGCCGAGCGGCCGCCGGAGGCCTGACGCATGTCCCTGCGACAGACCGCGCGCGACATGCGCGCCGGGCGCGTCACGGGGCGCGACCTGGTTGAACGGTGCCTCGAACGGATCGAGGCCTTGCAGCCGTCCACCAATGCGTTCATCCACGTGGACGCGGTGCAGGCGCGCCGCGATGCCGACGCGGCAGACGAGGACCTGCGTGCCGGTCGCGACCGCGGCCTGCTCCATGGCGTGCCGATCTCGTTGAAGGATCTGCTCGACCAGCAGGGCTGCGTGACCACTGCCGGTTCGCGATCGATGACGGATGTGGCGGCCGCCGACGCACCGGCGACGGCGGCGCTGCGCTCGCACGGCCCCGTGCTGCTCGGCCGCACGAACATGCACGAGTTCGCGCTGGGGACTACCAGTGAAGACTCGGGCTTCGGACCCGTGCGCCATCCGCGCGACCCCTCGCGTGTTGCCGGCGGCTCGAGCGGCGGCTCGGCGGTTGCCGTGGCCACCGGCATGAGCCACCTGTCGATCGGCTCGGACACGGGAGGGTCGATTCGGATCCCGTCTGCCGTCTGCGGGCTCGTCGGCCTCAAGCCCGCGTGGGGCGAGGTGTCGCTCGGAGGCGTGGTGCCGCTGAGCCCGACGCTCGATTGCATCGGCCCGCTCGCGACCAGTGTCGAGGACGCCTGGTACGGATTGCAGGCGCTTCGGCTGCACGGGCAGCTGCTCCCGTGCCCGGAGGCCCGCCGGATCGAGACGCTGCGTATCGGCGTCCTGCGCGATTTCGGGTGGCATCGCGTCGAGGCGCCCATCGGCGACGGCGTGCTCGCCGCACTCGACCGGCTCGCTGTGCAGGGCGCGCAGCTGCAGTCGATGCCGTTGGCATCTGCGGCGAGCGTCGCGACCGCCTACGTGAGCATCGTGATGCGGGAGGCGCTGGATTTCCACGGAGCGCGTCTCCCGGTGCACGCCGGCAGCTACACGCCTGCCGTGCGTGCGCGATTGCAGACCGTCGAGCGCCCCTCGGACGAGGAGTACGGACAGGCACTCGGCGCGCGCGCCCGCGTCCAGGCGGATGTCGAGGCGCTGCTCCACCATGTGGACGTGCTGGCGCTGCCGGGACTGGCCATCGCGCCGCCACGGATCGGCCAGGCTTCCGTCGAGTGGCAGGATGGCCAGGAACCGACACGCATCGCGATGCTGCGACTGACGCAGCCCTTCAACCTCTCCAGGCACCCCGCGATCGTGCTGCCCGTGGGCGCGACCGCCGACGGCTGGTCGATCAGCCTGCAGCTCGTGGGACGCGAGACGGCGTCACTCGTGGCCGTTGCAAGGGCCGTCGAAGGCTTGCTGACACCTCTGGTAGGCTGGGAGGATGCTCCGGTGGGCCTTCCATCGTTGGGAGGAAGCTCTTCACAACCGCTCCAGTGATCGCGTCGTACGGGAGTTCGACTGGGGACTCGACTGGGTGCACGACCTGGCGCACGGGGAGGCACACGACCCGTTGCCGGCAGCGGTTTCTCCCGCTGACACGCTGCAGGCCTACGCCGCATCGGCCGTCGCCAACAGCCGCGCGTTCTTCGCCAGCACCGACACCGACGACTTCGAACTCGACGCGCGCGGCCACCTGCGATTTCCGAGCGAGCTGAGGACACCGCACCCCGAGAACAACGTCGTGCATGCGCGGCTGTATCGGGCAAAGGACGACCGCGGCCGCGCCGTGGTGGTGCTGCCGCAGTGGAATTCGGATCCCGACGGGCACGTGGGATTGTGCCGCCTGTTCAACCGGGCCGGGCTCACCGCGCTTCGCCTCAGCAAGCCCTACCACGACTGGCGGATGCCGCCAGAACTCCAGCGTGCCGACTACATCGTCAGCAGCAACGTCGGTCGTACGCTCCAGGTGTGCCGGCAGGCGGTGCTGGACGCGCGTCGCGCCGTCGGCTGGCTGCACGGGCAGGGCTACACCTCGATCGGCATCTGCGGGACGAGCCTCGGTTCGTGCCTGTCGATGCTGACAGCCGCGCACGAACCACGCATCAAGGCAGCGGCGCTGAACCACATCTCCCCGTACTTTGCCGACGTCGTGTGGGACGGCCTGTCCACGCGGCACGTCCGTCAGGGCCTCGAGGGGCATGTGGATCTCGAGACCCTGCGACGCATCTGGATGCCGATCAGCCCACAGCCATACCTCGAGCAGGTGCGCGGCGTGCGCGCGCTCCTGGTGTA
The DNA here is from genome assembly GCA_023429845.1 of Acidobacteriota bacterium. Lineage (GTDB taxonomy): Bacteria > Acidobacteriota > Vicinamibacteria > Vicinamibacterales > Vicinamibacteraceae > Luteitalea. Next base: position 16,055 of record JAEZCY010000211.1, on the reverse strand, counting down.
CGCCCAGTACGACCTGACGTTTCCCCTGCGGCTGTCCAAGTCCCTGGTGCAGGAATTCCGCGAACGCCAGATTCCTCACCAGCTCGCGGTGCTGCCCTGCGGGCATTACACGACCGGCAAGACGCCGTTCAAGTTCCTCGACGGCTACTGGCTGACCAGGTTCCTGATGAAGGCGCTGTAGGGCGCGAGTCCCTAGAGGTAATCCAGCAGACCGCGGACGGCGTTCGCGAGAACGCCGGCGAGCGCGGCCATGAGTGGAGACACGTCGCCCTTGGCCACGGCATCGGCCACTGTCACCGGTTCGGTGAGCAGCAGCCACAGCGTGGCGATGGCGAGCGTTGTTGCGATCGCAGCAACGACGCCCGCAAGGCTGAACGTGGTCCTCACGATACTCATCGGGGCGCCCCTTCTGACGAGGGGTGAGACGGAGCCCGGCTGCAGCCGGTTCACTCGACTAACGATAGTAACGCGACGCGCCCGAATCCTTTGACAGCGCCGCCCCGGTGCTCCTGCGGGTCCCTGGCGGTCGCCTACGTGCCCGCGAGCACGTCGTCGGCCAGCCGGTGCTCCGGCGCACCGAGCCCTATCGCGCCGAGGCCGGCAACCGACGCCGACGGCTCGCCGACGACAACGGCGCGCATGTCGCGGCTCTGCAACCAGCGCCGGGCGACGGCTGTCACGTCGTCTGTCGAGATCGTGGCCACACGCTCCGCAAACAGGTCGAACGTGTCGTCGGGCAGTTCGTACAGGGCGAGCTGTGCGGCTGCGCGGGCCACCTGCTCGGCTGTCTCGAACCCTCGCGCATACCCCCGTGTCAGCGCATCGCGAGCGCTGTCCAGCTCCTCTGGCGTGACCGGCCTGGAGTCGCCGAGGGCATCGAGTTCGACGAGCACGTCATGGAGCGCCTCGGCGGTGGCATCGGACTGGACGCTCGCCTGCACGGAAAACGGTCCCGCTTCACGCAGGAACTGGAACGAGGACCGGGCGCCGTAGGTGACGCCCTTCTCCTCGCGCAGCTTCATGTTGATCCGGCTGACGAATGCTCCGCCGAGCAGCATGTTCGTGACGACGAGGGCATGGTATTCGGGATTCTTGCGCGGCAGCGTGATGCGCCCGAGGCGCAGTTCGGACTGCGCGGCGCCCTCGCGCGGCACGAACAGCAGCCGGCTGCCACCGGTGGCGGTTGGTGGCGGCGGGTCGGCGTGACGCCGACGCGGAGCGGCCGACAGGTGCTTCAGCACGAGCCGTTCGGCTTCTGCGTGCCAGATGTCGCCGACGATGATCACAGTCGCCGGCGTGGTGCGGAGCCGCTGATGCGAGGCACGTACGTCGTCCACGGTGAAGCGCTGCAACGAGGCTTCCGTGCCGATGCCCGGGCGGCCGTAGGGATGCGGCCCGTACAGGCGGCGCATGAACAACAGGTCCGCGAGCGCCGATGCCGAATGACGCAGCTGCCGCAGTCGATTCAAGCGCAGCGCCTTCACGCGCGCCATGTCGTGCTCGTCGAGCCGGGGGCGCTCCGCCATGTCCACGAAGAGCTCGATCGCGCGCTCGCGGTGGCTCGACAACGTGAGCATGGTGAGGACGGTGGCGTCGTGCCCGATATCGGTGTCGAGTTGCCCGCCGATACCCGCCAGCGCTTCGTGCAGTTGCGACATCGTCAGCGACTGCGTGCCTTCGTCGAGCAGGTCGGCCGTGAGCGCGGACAGGCCTGGGGCGTCGTCGATGTCGGCAGCCGTGCCGGCATGCCACAGCCACAACAGGCAGACGAGCGGCAGGTCGCGACGCTCCACCGTGAGCAGGCGCAGCCCCGGCGCCAGTTCGCTTCGCGTGAGGTGAGGGAAGCGGATGCCTGGCGGGGCGTCCGGGATGGGGAGGGTGCGGCGATCCACGCTCATGCCACCACCGCCTGCACGGAGTCGGCCAGCGCGAGGGATTGCTGCCCGAGGGGCACCACGCCGAGCGCGACGTAGGGCCGCGAGAGCCACGTGCCGGCAACGCGCTGCAGATCGTCGGGCGTCGCACGGCCGTACCGTGCGAGATCTTCGCTCACGAACCCGGGGTCGTCGCGATACACGTTGTACGCGTTGAGCTGGTCGGACTTACCCGAGAACCCGCCAATCGTCTGCAACCGGTAGATGAAATGCGCCTCGGCCTGCACCTGACTGCGGCCGAGCTCCTCACGCGGGACGGGCGTCTGCCGCACCTCGTCGAGGCACTCGCCGATAGCGCGCTCGAGGTCGTCGAGCGTGACGCCTGGCGCCGCCGTCGCCACGACCTGGAACATGCCGCACAGCTCGCGCGAGTACTGCACGGCCGTCACCTCGGTCGCCATCTGCCGTTGGACCACGAGTGCCCGGTAGAGGCGGCTGGTCTTGCCGCCGCCGAGCACGTCGGCGAGCAGATCGAGCTCGGCGTCGCCGGGCGCGAACAGCGCGGGCGAGTGCCACGCGAGGTACAACCGCGGGAGTTCGACGCGGTCTTCCAGGCGAAGCCGCACGCCGGCCTCCAGCGAGGGCACGCCTCTCGGCAACGGGGGCCCGTCGGGGCCTGGCGGCACCTCGCCGAAATATCGCTCCGCGAGTTCGAACGCGCGCTCCGGCGTGATGTCGCCGGCAAGCACCAGCGACGCGTTACGAGGGTGGTAGTACGTGCGGAAGAACTCGTGGACGTCGTCGAGCGACGCGGCGCGCAGGTCGTCGGGGTAGCCGATGGTCGGCCAGCTGTACGGATGGTCCGACTCGTACAACGCGTCGGCGACGGCGATGCCGGCCAGCCCATAGGGCCTGTTCTCGTAGTTCTGGCGGCGCTCGTTCAGAACGACGTCTCGCTGATTGTCGAACTTGGCCTGCGTGAGCGCGGGCAGCAGGTGGCCCATGCGGTCCGACTCGAGCCACAGCGCGAGGTCGAGCGCACCGGTGGGCACGACCTCCCAGTAGTTCGTCCGATCGGCGCTCGTCGAGCCGTTGAGCGAGGCGCCCGCACGCTGCAGCGGCGCGAAATACCCCTGGTCGTGATGGGCGGATCCTTCGAACATGAGGTGCTCGAAGAGGTGCGCGAAGCCCGTCCGCCCGCGGCGTTCGTTCTTCGAGCCCACGTGGTACCAGAGGTTGACGGCCACGATCGGCAGATCGTGGTCTTCGTGAGCGATGACGTCGAGGCCGTTTGGCAGCGTGCGTTGCGTGAAGGGGATGTGCATCGGCTCTCCCCTTATACCCCACGCTTCGCACTCGAGCCGGATCACGCGTGCATGACGCGCCGCTTACGACACGGGCGTGAGCGGAATGGCGCGGAATGCCTGGATGGAGACCTGTGCGGCCACCTGTTCGGCCACCACGCCAATCGCTCGCGCCACCACATGATCGGGCGCGCTCAGCACGATCGGCCGACCAACGTCGCCCCCCTCGCGCACCGGCTCGGCGATCGGCACCGCACCGAGGAACGGCACGTCGATCTGCTCGGCGAGGTGTCGTCCTCCGCCCCGGCCGAAGAGATCCGTCTCGGCGTGGCACGAGGGGCAGGTGAAGTAGCTCATGTTCTCCACGAGCCCGAGCACGGGGACGTTGAGCTTCCGGTACATCTGGATGGCGCGTCGCGAATCGGCGACCGACACCGTCTGCGGCGTTGTCACCACGACTGCACCAGTCACGGCCACATGCTGACTCAGGCTCAGCGCGACGTCCCCGGTGCCTGGCGGCATGTCCACCACCAGGTAGTCGAGCGGCGGCCAGGCGACGTCCTGCAGGAACTGACGGAGCACGCCGTGCAGCATCGGACCGCGCCAGATCACCGGATCCGAATCGCCTGTCAGGAAGCCCATCGACACGGTGAAGAGGCCGTGCTTCTCGATCGGTACGATCTTCTGGCCATCGGTCTCGAGCGCGGCTTGCACGCCGAGCATGATCGGCACGTTGGGGCCGTAGATGTCCGCGTCGAGCAGTCCCACGCGACTCCCCCGCTGCGCCAGCGCGAGCGCGAGGTTCACCGCCATCGTCGTCTTGCCGACGCCGCCCTTGCCGGCGCCGACCGCGATGATGTTCTTCACACCGGGCAGCGGCTGCCGCTGCCCCGTCACCGTGCCGCTGCTCCGCACCCGCGACGTCATCTCGATCTCGACGGCCGTCACGCCGGGCAGTTCCGCCACGGCGCTCCGCGCCTGCTCCTTCAGCTGATCCTTGACCGGGCAGGCCGGCGTCGTGAGTTCGATCGCGAACGACACGCGTCCGTCAGCCGCGACGACGATGTCCTTGACGAACTCGAGGGCCACGATGTCGCGACGCAGGTCGGGGTCCTGCACTACACGAAGAGCGTCGAGGATTTCGGAAGAGGACGGAAGGCTCACGGTGCGATTCTACCGGCCTTCGTCAATCGGCTGCCGGCTGGCGGCCGCAGGGCCCCCCGGGGGCATGCCCCGGGGAGATGGTGCTAGAGCGTTGCGCTCTGCTGTTCGGCGATGTCCCCAACGAACGGCAGCTTGAACCACTCGCCCTGAAACGCCTTGATCACGGCAATGACCCACGCCACCAGCGACCCGATGCCGAGCGCCAGCCAGACGAAGAACAGCAGGATCCCGACGATCCAGCCGATGACCGGCACCATGCCCGCCACGACGCCCATGATGGTCAGCGCGATGTAGGTGACAAACAGCGCGGCGCACAGCACGAGCGACTGGACCGAGTGGAACTTGACGAATCGGCTGCCCTTCTCGATCACGAGGAAGACGAGCCCCACTATCGGAATGTAGGCGAGGGCAGCCGCGATGTTGGCATCGAGGCCCGTGGACGACTTTTCCGCAACGACGTTCATTTGGTGCTGCGCTCCTTTTCCCCGTTCAACGTGCTCGTGGGAGGGGACGAACAGGCCGGGCGCGCTGCCGGACCGTATGCCTGGCGCGACGCGCAGGTGAGCACTGGAGACGAGGTCATCATACAACTCAACGGTCGAGGTGTGGCTGTTCGAACACCCGCTTGCCCGATTCCTGCAGCAGCACCCAGCATGCGTAGCACGCCAGCGCCGTGCCGAACGGGATGACGAACACGTTGACGATGGCAAGCACCAGCGCCGCAGGCCGGGCCCACGGCTGGTGCTGCGGCAACGCCCACCCGACCAACACCAGCACGCCTCCCCACACCAGCGCCACGGCCGCGGCGCCGAAGAAGACGGCCGCCGCGAGGCCCGCTGCAACCTCTGGCGTGCGCAGCGTGAGGCTCACGGCGCCGATGCCCAGCAACACCAGCGACGACGACGCCAGCAGCGCCAGCCATCCGGCGACGACGTACAACCGGCCGAGGACGTGGATGTGCAGGAGCGCGCGCGTCACCGGACGGTGAGCCGCACGTCGAGCCGTACGAGCGGGCCGTACGGCATCGTGAGTCGGTAACGCAGCACGGCGCCATCAGGTGTGCTGGCCGGCACGCGCACGACGACGTATCGCGTGGCGTTCGCGGTGCCGTGCCCGTCACAGGCGCGGCACGGGTCGCTGCACACCTCGCCGCGGCCGCCGCACGGATCGCACATCGCGGGCACGTGCACGCACAGCGGCACCCGGGCGCTTCGGCGGGCATCGAGAGCTGTCAGGACCACGTCGACCGCGAGACGCACGCCGGGCGCCTCGGCATCGGCGAAGTCGCGACGGGCATGATCGAGGGCCTGCTTGCCCGACGGGAAGTCCAGCGCCACTTCGTCGCGCAACGCCCGATCCATCGGGCGCTCGGGTTCGAGCGCGCGCACGAGGTGCAGCGCCGGCTGCGGTGCACGCGACGCCGACCGCGGCACGGCATGCGTCACCATGGCCCACGCCGGCACGTGACGCGATGGCACGCGGCGCGGCGCGCCCGAGACTTCAGCGATGCGGTAGTAGTCCTTCATTACCCGGAATGCCGTGAGGCACTGCGTAGTGTGGGGACCGCCTCCCGTGGTTGTCAAGGCGCGCGGCGACCTGCCGATTTCCGTCGTGGAGGCGCGTGCCCGTGACCCAGGAATGCCCCATGTGCGGTGAGTCGATGCGGCTCGAACCCGTCGAGCAGGCCAGCCGGATTCCCGGCACGAACCAGACGTCCACGCGTCATGTCCTCGAATGGCGATGCCCGGAGTGCGACTACTTCGAGGAAGCCGACGGCCAGATCGACGGCCTGACACCGGAACTGCAGGCGTGGATCGACGACAAGTGACCGCCGCATGACGGCAGGTCAGGCGTCGAACGGCAAGGGCATCGCCGTCGGAGCCGACGGCATCGACGCGAGTGTGGCGTACACCAGTCGCCCTTCCACACGCGCGACCGGCCACATGGCTCGCACGGCATCGACGTAGAGATCCAGTTGCCTCACGTGCGCAGGCCGCTGGCGACCCGTCTTGAACTCGAGCACCAGCACGTGGTCGTCGAGCGGCACGACGCAATCCACCGTACCGCGCACGAGCCGCACGCCGGCCTCGTCGTCGTGACGGAACACGATTGGCACTTCGAAGCGCGCGCGTGGCGAGGTGAGCGCGTGACGCAACGTCGCGTCCTGCCACACGCGGCGGACGAGCGCCACGACGTGCGCCGCCAGTGCCCGCTCGTCATCGACGACCATCCGCTCGTCGGGTTCGAGATCCGCGCTGACGCGCGCCTGCAGGGCCTCGTCGGCGGCGGCGGCATCACCCCGCGCGAGCAGTCGATGGACCGCACGCCCCACGACGAGTTCCTCGTCGAGGGCCGGGCCAGCGTGCCCGAACGCGCCGCCATCACGAGCGTGCGTCGCGATGTCGGTGACGCGGCCGCGGCGGATGTCCGATCGCCCCGTCAACGGCTGCAGTGACGACGGCACCTCGGAGGCCCGCGCCACGGCTATCGTGCCGTTGGTTGCCGGCTCGGGCGCCGTGCCTGCGGGGCACACCCGAAGCCGATGGGCGTGCAGCTCGCCCTGCCACACCAACTCGCCAGGCATGCCCTGGCCGCCGGCCAGGGCCGTCTGCAGCACCTCCAGGAGTGACGGCGGGCAGACGCTCGCCAGGCTGCCGACGCCAGGCGCGATACGTCCCTGACGCTGCTGCGCCGCAGCGCTCACGTACAGTCGTTCACGCGCCCGCGTCACGGCCACGTACATCAGCCGCTTGCTCTCCTCGCGCTCGCGAATCTGTTCGGCCTGCGTCGCGCCCGGCTCATAACGCGCGATACCGACGATCGGCTCGTCGGCTCCGTCGCCGGCAACGACGCGCAGCGGCGGCGGCACGCCCCCGGTGCCGCGCGTCAGGTTCACGAGGAACACGATCGGGAACTCCAGCCCCTTCGATGCGTGCACGGTCATCAGGTTGACGGCATCGGCGGCATCGACGGCCGCATTGGACTCATCCCCGGCCGACACCCTGTCGATGTGCGCTGCCACACGCGCCATCGTGGCGTAGCCGCGGTTCTGGATGCGGCGCAGCAGGCCGCGGAACTTCTTGACGTTCTCGCGTGCCTGTCGCTGGCGCGAGCCGCGCAGCGTGACCGCGTACGCCGAGCCCTCGATCACGCAATCGACGACGTCGGCCGGCGGCAGACGGTCCACGAGCGCGAGCCAGTTGGGCCACGCGGCCCGGAGACGACCGAGGGCCAGTGCGTCGTCTTCGGCAAGTGCCCCCTCGTCCTCGACCGGTCCGGCCAGGCAGGCGGCCAGCCCCGGCGCCAGACGGCGCAACGCGTCGTCGGAAATCGCCACGAACCCCGAGCGGAGAAACGCCGCGGCGCGCAGGTCCGACTCCGGCGCCGCGAGCAGGCGCACGAGCGCCACGAGGTCCTTGATCTCGTCGGAGTCGTAGAAGCCGAGCCCCTTGTAGACGTAGCTCGGAATGTCGCGCGCCGCCAGGGCGCGTTCGAACTCACGGTGACTCTCGCGCGAGCGGATCAGCACCGCTATGTCGCCGGGCCGGGCGCGACGCGGTTCCGCGCCGCCACGGTCGGTGACGAGCCCTTCGGCGAGCAGGCGCTCGATCTCGGCGGCCACGGTGGCGGCGCAGGATTCGACGTCGTCGCCTACCGCGATGCCGATCCGCGGCTCGGTGTCCTGGCCGACGACGTGGCCGACCGGCAAGGGGAAGCGGTCGTCGTCATCGAACCGGAAGGCGACGGCCGGAGGGGCACCCGGCTGCACCATCGCGGCGCCCAGGTCGTTGGCGAACGCGAGGAGATCGGGATGCGACCGGAAGCTCTGCGAGATCGCGTGCCGGACGGTGGCCTCCCCTGCGAGCTCCTGCGCGAACGTCAGCGCTTCGTCGAGCAGGCCGACATCGGCGTCCCGGAACCGGTAGATCGACTGCTTGCGGTCGCCGACGAGGAAGAGCGAGGGCGGCAGCGGGCCTTCGTGCCCGAGCCCTGCGCCCTCACCCCACGAGCGCACGAGTGACGCGACGAGCTGCCATTGCAGGCGGCTCGTGTCCTGGAACTCGTCGACCAGCACGTGCTGATAACGCGCCTCCAGACGGAAGCGGCTGCGCGAGAACTCGTCCATCTGGCGGAGCAGCAGCACGGCACGTCCGAGCACCTCGGAGAAATCCAGCGTGTCGTGCACCAGCAGCGTCTGCAGGTAGCGCCGGTGTGCCAGCCTGAAGACGCGCCGGATGGCGCGGGCCAGGAGTACGTTGAGCGACGTCTCGAACCCGCGGCGCGCGGCCTGCACGGCCTCGGCCACGAAGGCCAGGCCGATGCGATGCACCTGGTAAGCCGCAGCTGACGCGAATGCGTCCTTGTTGACGGGCAGCTTCTTGCGCGGCTCGCCCTTCTGGGTCAGCACCCAGCGCGCGATGCCATCGAAGGCGGCTCTGATCTCGGCCGCCGACATCGGCGCTGTGCTGCTGTCGCTCACCAGGCGCTCGAAGTCCAGCTGCGTCAGATCCCATGCGGGCAGCCCTGGAGGCGCGCTGGCCAACCACGATCGCAACCCGCCGGGCATCCCGAGGAGCCGCGCCCGCAGGTCTCGTCGCGCCGCTTCCGCGGCGGCGCTTTCCGATCGGATGAGGCGTACCTGCTGCCCGAGGTAACGTCGCAGTGCCGCGGGCGCCACGAAGCGGCGCTCGAGCAGCGCCCGCAACCCCTGCGCCAGGCGGGGCAGCGGCATCTGCGCCAGGACGAGCCGGATGCCCTCGTCGTAGGGCGCCCGCTCGCGGCATTCGCGCAACGTCCGGTCGAGCGACATCTCGACGAGTCGCGCCACTTCGGTCTCGTCTGCGAGCGAGAACCCCGGATCGAGACCCGCTTCGAGTGGGAACTCACGAAGCAACGAGAAGCAGAACGCGTCGATCGTCGAGACCGCGATCTCGTCGGCGCGGTCGCGCAGCGACTGCCACACGCCCGGATGCCGGGTCTGCAGGTCCGTCACGATGCGCTCGCGCATCTCGGCGGCCGCCTTGCGCGTGAAGGTGATGGCCAGCACGTGACGCGGGTCCACGCCGGCGGCGAGCAGCGCGAGGTAGCGATCCACGAGCACGCGCGTCTTGCCGGTCCCTGCGGAGGCCTCGAGCACGACGTGGTGGCGCGGATCGGTCGCGTGCGTCCGCGCCGCCTGGTCTACCGGGACGATCGTGCGCTCACTCATCGCCAACGTAGTCCTTGCGGCACACGCCTGCGTAGTCGCAGAACTGGCAGCGGAACTCGTTCTGCGGCCGCACCGGGAACTCGCCTGACTCGATGCGTTCGACGGCGCTCACGAATGAGCGCGCTTCCTTGTCGGCCGCCTCCTCGTTGGGCACGGCGGCAATCCACGGCGCGTCCTCGCGGAACGCGATGAACCCGCTCGGCGCCACGCCGCGCTCGCGGCCCTGCCGCCGCTCCTGCTGCACGATCGCCTGCACGTAGACCCCGGGCTGCAGCGCCTGTGCCGGGCGTCGGCCGATCTTGTAGTCCACCACACGCACGCGCCCGTCGTTGGTGAAGTCCGCCCGGTCCACGCGGCCGCGCAGGCGCACGCGGCGCGTGCCCTCGACCGAGGGCAGTTCCACCTCGTCGTCGATGTCGTGCTCGAGGAGGCGCTGCTTCACGTCGCCGAACGCTTCGACCTCCACTCGCAGCGCCTTCTCGAGCGCACCCGTCGCCACCGCGGACCCGAACAGCCGCACGTGCTCGACCGCCCGGTCGGCCGGCGGGAGCCGCTGTAGCGCACGTTCGGCGACGCGCGTGAACACGGCCCGGGCGTCCGCGAGGTCCACCGCGCGCATCGCGGTACGACCGAGGTGGCGCCACTCCTCGTAGCAGTCGTGCAGCACGCCGTGCAGGAAGAGACCGGCCTCGCGTGCGGGGAGGCCCACCTCATCGTCGAGCTCCTCGCGCAGGCCGAGGACCCGACCCGCGAAGTACTGGAACGGGCACTGCAGGTAGGTCTCCACGGCCGTCACACCGTACCGATCGCCCGGCGCCGGCGCGGTCTGTCCAGCCGTTGCCGGCGCTGGTCGTCCCAGCCGCCACGCCGCCCACGCCTGCGCCTCGGCGTCCAGCACCGGGGCGTGCGGCACCGCAGGCGTTGCCAGCAGCGCGTCCTCTCGCGTGACCGGCAGCGACAGCGTGTCGTGCGGGATGGCGAGGAGCCGGTCGTCCACGAAGGCGTGCAGCTCGTCGAGCAGCGACGAGGGCCGCACCACGGCGTCCTGATCGAGCTCCGGCACCGACTCACCGACGATGGCGGTCGGCAGCGTCAGCAGGTCGGCGAGACGGGCGCGCAGCGCTGCGGTGCGGGTGTGCTCCTCTGCCCACCCGAGGCGCTCCAGCATGAACGCCGGATAGAAGATGTTGCGCGCCGACGGCTCCGGCCACTCGCCCTCGAGCAGTCCGACCAACCGCACGTGATCGAACAGGCCGTACGGCGCGGCGTCGGCGTCCACCAGCTGCACGCCCTCGTCGGGCCGGGGCAGTGCAAACGTCCGCTCCTCGATCCAGCGCCGCACCAGGATGCACGTGTCGCGCGGCGGCACGGGCATGTCGTCGTGCGCTCGCAGCGTGGACTCGAGGCGTCCGAGCAGCATGTCGATCGATGCCCGCGTGCGGCGCGTCCGGCTCACACAAGGATCGTCGTCCTCCGGCGCCCGTTCGCATGCGTGCCACGCCGTGCGCAGCGCCCCGACGTGCGTCGCTCCGGGCGCGTCGGTGAGGAGCATCGCCAGCGGCGCAAGGATTGGCCGAAGCGCCTCCGCGACGGCGCGTGCGACGCCCTCCTGGCGCCGTTCCTCCGCCCGGCGGCCGCCACCGCCGTGGGCCAACGCGGTTGCCTCATCGCGCGCCGCGGCTGCCCCGCGCACGATCAGCTGGTCGAGGTGCTCCAGCGTGCCGAGGTAGCGCTGCCGGGCAAGCCAGGTGTCGAACGCGGCGATGTCGGCCGCAGCCACTCCGACACCGTCCGCACCGCGAACCTGTACGTGCGGCGACCGCAACAGCGTGACCAGCGCCGCCCGCGTGAAGCCCGACAGTGCGGCGTCCATCAGCAGGTCGAGCGTCGCCGCGCCCGGCTCGGCAGCGAGCGGCAGCGTGCCCGACGTCTGGAACGGGATGCCGGCCGCCTCGAGGGCGTACTGCGCCACGTACAGGTACGGCAACGGACGCCGGTAGACGAGGGCCGACGATGATGCCGTGTCGGGCGCAAGCGACTTGACACGACGCGCGTAAGCCAGAACTTCCTCGTCTCTGTCGCGGCAGGCGATCCAGCGGCGTTCCGGGCTCGACACCTCGAGGCGCGTCCCGGAGGCACGCTGGCTCGGGATGCGCACGTCTATCGCAGCGGGCCAGCCGCGACGAAGACGGACGTAGAGCGACTCCGCGAGGCGCCGCGTAGCCACGACGTCCAGGCGTTCGAGCCCGGGAGCCTGCGACAGCAGCTGCAGATCGGCCGGCCAGAGCCCCTCGGCCTGAGCGTGATGGTCGGCGACAGTGACGATGACGTGGTGCGGCAGCCAGGGCGCGGACGACAGGCGCAGAGCGTCCCTCAGCGCCCGCTCGTCCAGTCCCCGGGCCTCGTCGAGGCTCGATTCGTAGCGCCGGAATGCCTCCTGGAGGAACCGTGTCTGCGCGAGCAGACGCTCGGCGCCCCGGTCAGCGGGAGCCTGGTCGGCCAGCAGCGCCGCGCTGCCTTCCAGCCAGCCGAGCGGATCGTGTCCGAGCCGCGTCACGTCGTCGAACAGCCGCACCATCTCGGCGATCAGGCCCGGGCGCAACTGGAACGGCGGACGATGCGTGCGTGCGGCGTGCCGCGCACTCGCTCCCATGAGGACTTCGCGCGTGAGCGTTGGCAGGCGCGGCAAGTCGAGGCGCGCCGCGCGATGGCAGGCGTCGTACAACTCGTCGCGGGTGAGCAGGCGCGGCATCGCCAGCGCCGTACGCGCGCCGGCGGGCACGACATGGCCGAGCCCCTGCTGCAACGTCCGCGAAGGCTGCCAGCCTTCGACGAGCAGCCGCTGCTCCAGGGTGCGCCGCCACTGCTCCGCAGCGCCGCGACTCGGCACGAGCATCGCGGGCACGTCCAGCGGGCTCGCCACGCCGGATGCAGACGACGGACGTTCTGGCGGGCTGCACAGCGCCAGCAGCACGCGCTGCCACGCATCGAGATCGTCGGCCTGGATCAGCCGAATCACCGGCGGCATGTCAGAGACCGACCGTCGCCGGTGCCGGCGGACGTACGAGCGCCGCGAGGTCGTCCCGCAGCTGCTGCAGGAGGAGCAGGGCGCCGGCCGCCGCCGCAGAGGCTTCCCACGCCTGCTGCATGTCGCCGCTCCTCATGGCGGCGCGCCGAACGCGGAGCGCACGCGCCGCGAGTTCCTGCGTCGAGAGCCACACCTGCTGCAGCGTCCGTGCTTCGTCCGGCACGACGACGAGATCGGCCTCGACACGGCTCCCGGCGAGCTGCCCTTCAGCTCGGGTGAGCAGGGCTGCGTCGGGACCCGACAGGGCCTTGACTTCTTCGAGTGCGCGCGTGAGCGACAGGCCGCCGCCCACGTGACGCTGCATCACCGCCGCGTACTGCTCGAGCGCCGGACGACGCTCAGCCCAGCGTTCGAGCAGGAGGCGATGGCGGCGCGCGGCGTCGAGGCGCACGTCCAGCGTGGCGAGCAACGCAGCCAGTTCCGCCGGCCGCTGGCCCCGCAGCTTCGCGTCACGCGTCCGCACCTCTCCTCTCAACTTCATCAGGCCGCGGACGTCGGCCATCGCCAGCAGGCGCGCGGTGCGCTCGATCGTCCAGTCGCGCAATCGTGCATACGCAGTGGACACGCGCTGCTCGTGCCTGATCTGACGTCGCACCGTCGATCGTGCCTGGCGGACCCAGTCCTCTTTCACGCCGTCAACGTCGTCGAGTCGCGCTGCCGCCACGCGCAACAGTTCGATGCGCTCGGCGGGGTCGGTCACCCGGGACGCGAGGCCAAGCGCCTGCTGGATGACCTCGCGCAGGCTCGGCGGCGGCAGGAGCGGCGTCGGCGGAGCGCCCGCCCTTGCCTCGGCCGTCGTTGACGTGATCGCTAGCGTGAACGCCTGCTGCCCGGCCGCGGCGCGCATGCCGTTCAGCAGGTCGTCGACCACAGACAGCGTGCTCGCGACATCGTCTGCGCGATAGCCATGGTGGGCGGCGGGCCAGTCTGCGAGTCGTGCCCGCGCCGATTCCAGCCGCCGTATTCGTTCGAGCGGATCCGGGATCAGCGCCACGTCGCGCAGCGTGGCCGCGACCTCCTCGCTGAAGGCCGCGTAGGCGCGCGCGCCGCCCGTGGCCTCGAACTGGGCGCGCCGCACGGCCTCACGGTAGGTGTCGGTCTTCGCCCAGTCCACGGCCGCAGCGGAAATCGTCACCGCCCGCGTCGTCGGCGCCCCGTCTGCCGCGAACGCCACCGGCACCTGCACCACGACGTGGTCGTCGACGCGCGTGAACTCGCCGTGCGCCGCGATCACCTGCCCGTCGGTGAGGAAGATCCGGAACCACACTGTGGGCGTCTGCGCCCGAACGTGTGCGGTGGTGCCGAGCGTCGCGACCATCGCGGCGACGAAAGCGGCTGTGGCGACACGCCGTTGCCAAGAGTGGAGCACGATGCCCGGGGTGCGCACGACGTCCGATCTTCGCTGGTTCCCGGCCGCGTGTCGAGTTGCTGGCCGACGAGCGAAGCGGCCCTGTGGAAAACCTGCGGACGAACGGTGGATATCGTGTGCTGCAGTCGTGGCCAGGCGCCCGCAACCCGTTCGGCGTGCGGCGTTTGCCTCGTCGTCATGGGGTGTGCAGACGATTCGCGACGCTCTTCGCTTGCGCGGTTCGGGCAGTTCTCTACAATGACCGTCGCCATACGGGATCCCCCCGTTGGCAGGTCACAGGACGGCGACAGCGTTTTCGTGGACCCACGCGTGCAGAGAATCGAGCAACACATCAACGGCCGGCTGTACTACATCGAGCTGTCGCAGGTGCAGCGCCATCGCTGGCGCGCGCACGTGGTGACGGCACAGGGCGCGCCGACGGCGCTCATGCCCTTCTATGACGACACTGCCGATGCGGCCGCGCGCCGCCTCTCCGAGTGGTTGTCACGGCTGCATCGACCGACGGCGGCGCATGCGTAAGATTCGGGTTGCCTTCGTGCTGTTGCTCACGGGAGCCGCCATGGCGCCCGTGAGCGCACTGGCACAGGCCCCCGCCCCCTCCACGGCAACCGCCGGAGCCACCGCACGACCATCGAAGCAGCTGCCGCGCGTGATGCTCGTCGCGACTGGCGGCACGATCAGCAACCGCGATGGCGGGCGTCTCGCGGCCGAAGAACTCGTTGCCGCCGTGCCGGAGCTCTCGGGCGTCGCCGCGGCGCAGGTCGAGCAGTTCAGCAACACCACCAGCGCACGCCTGACGCTCGAGCAGTGGGTGCAGTTGTCGCGTCGGCTCTCGGCGGTGCTGCGCGACGATACCGCGCTTGCCGGCGTCGTCGTGACGAGCGGCACCGACACGCTCGAGGAGCTGGCGTACTTCCTTCATCTCACCGTGCGCGACCGGCGGCCCGTCGTGGTGACGGGTTCGATGCGCACCCCAAGCCAGCCCGGCTACGAGGGCGCCGCCAACCTGCTCGCCGCGTTTCGCGTGGCGGCTGACCCGGCAGCGGCGGGACGCGGCGTGCTCGTGGTGCTCAACGACGAGATCAACGGCGCCCGCGACGTCACCAAGAGCGACGCACTGCGGCTGCACACGTTCGTCTCACGGGGTGCCGGACGCCTCGGGGTCGTGGACGACGACCGTGTGATCTTCCATCGGGCGACCGAGGAACGACACACGGCGGCGTCCGAGTTCGACGTGACCCGCATCACGGCGCTGCCGCGTGTGGACGTCTTCCTCGCCTATCAAGGCGCGGCAGGTGACCTGATCAGGGCTGCCGTGGACTTGGGCGCCAGCGGGATTGTGATGGCGAGCGCTGGTGCCGGCGCTACATCGGGCACGCAGGACGAAGGCCTCGCCTACGCGCGCGCCAGGGGCGTGCCCGTGGTGGTGACGACGCGGGCCGGCAGCGGGCGCATCAGCGCCGCTCGCGTCACCCAGACGCAGGACATCGCCGGAGCGGATCTGTCGCCCGTGAAAGCCCGCGTGCTGCTCATGCTCGCGCTGACGAAGACCAGCGCGACCGCCGAGCTGCAGCGAATCTTCCAGGAGTACTGACGGCCAGCCGCCTACGAACCGGAAGCCGGGCCCCGGTCGGCCTTGACGCCGATGAGCACCACGAGCGGCACGATGACCGCCGCGGCCAGGCCGGCGAACAGGTGCATGGGGACCGTGAGCTGCATGAATCCCGGCGGCGTCGGACTGCCGTCGGGCATGAGGGGCGTCATCGTCGCCACGCACGACGCCCCTGCCGTCACGAGGCATCCCAGGATGTAGAGCGGAGTGGCGATCGTCAGCCCACGCGCCAGCAGCAGGTAGATCCCGGCGGCAAGCAGCACCGACAGGGCGGATGCCGTGGCGACTGACGTGGTGTCGATCAGCGCGGGGACGAGCTCGCCCGTCATCGACGTGAATGTCGATCGCCAGGCCAGGTTGCCGGCGGCAGCCGCAGCCGCCGCCAGCGCGCCGCCCAGTGCGAAGCGCCAGGCGGGGGCCGCAGCGGCGCGCGTG
>JAEZCY010000273.1 GCA_023429845.1 Acidobacteriota bacterium | reverse complement strand
ATACGTACGAACGCGCAGTGGGCCGTCCGGCGAAGCCCGACGGCTAACGTACGAGTACGCGCCGGCGGATACGTACGGCGCGATGACTATCCGGCGTACTGCACGTTCCGGTCGCCGGCGACGATCTCGCCGATGACGCGTCCGCCCGACTCGCCCGCGTCGGCAAGCCTCGAGAGCACCGTGTTGACCTCGCCGGCGGCCACCACGAGCACGAGGCCGATGCCCATGTTGAAGGTACGCCACGCGTCGGCATCGGGCACGTCACCGCGGCGCACGAGCCACGTGAAGAGTGCGGGCACGTCCCAGGACGACCTGTCGATGCGCGCCGCGGTGCCTTCCGGCAGCACGCGGGGGACGTTGTCGGTGAGACCACCGCCCGTGATGTGCGACATGCCGTGCACCAGCCCAGCCTCGACGACCGGCAACACCGACGCGAGGTACGACCGGTGCGGGCGCAGCAGCGCCTCTCCAATCCCGCCGCCGAGTTCCGGGATGTGGTCGTGGATGCCAAGCATCAGCGTGTCGAACGCGATCTTGCGCGCGAGCGAATAGCCGTTCGTGTGCAGCCCCGACGACGGCAGCCCGATCAGGGCGTCGCCAACTTCGATGCGCTCTCCCGTCAGCACCTGACCGCGTTCGACCATCCCGACGATGAAGCCGGCCAGGTCGTACTCGCGATTCGCGTAGAAGCCCGGCATCTCCGCCGTCTCGCCGCCGAGCAACGCGCAGCGATTCGCCCGGCAGGCGCGCGCGAGGCCGTCGACGATGTCCACGGCGACGTCGGGCGAGAGCTGCCCGGTGGCGAGATAGTCGAGGAAGAAGAGCGGCCGCGCACCCTGCACCAGGATGTCGTTGACGCAGTGGTTGACCAGGTCCTCGCCGATTGTCGTGTGACGGTTCATCATGAACGCCACCTTCAGCTTGGTGCCGACGCCGTCCGCGCTGGCCACCAGCACCGGATCGGCTCCGCCTGCCGCCTGCAGGTGGTAGAGCCCGCCGAACGCGCCTATGTCCGAGAGGACGCCAGGCGTGAAGGTGCCCTGCGCGAGCCCGCGAATGCGTCGCACGACTTCGTGCCCCGCGTCGATGTCCACCCCGGACGACTTGTAATCCATGCGTATCCTCGGCGCCGGCGGCGTGCGTACGCCGCCTGCGGCGGTGCGTCAGAATTCGAGTGCGGTGATCAGGACCTGCACCGCGGCCCGCGTTGCCGCATCCGGTGCCGCATCCCAGTAACGGCGACGGACGGCGGCGAAGAACCGCTCCTCCGCGTAATCCTCTTCGAGCATATCGAAGGCGTCCCGGAGCAGGAGGGTCGCGTCCTGGCGCGGCAGGCCGGGAACGATCTCGAGCGCCTCGGCAGGCTTGTTGATGACGGCCTTGCCGACCGCCAGGGCAATGGGAGCCCGAATCGGGTCGTTGGCGGGCATGCCGATCTCGAACAGCGCAGGGAGCGCCTCCTTGCGGCCGATCGCGGACAAGTCGGCAAGCGCGGTGGCAGACGCGCGCGCCAGTTCCTGATAGCCGATGTTCCTGGTCGCGAACAGGAGCGACTCGCGCACGAACCGGACGTGCCCCTCGCAGTTGCGCCCCAGGCCACAGATGGCTGCGGCGACCGTCGGCTGCAGTTCGCGGGACGCGTCGCGCTGGACGGCGGCAAGCGCCGCAAGTCCCCGCGCGTCGCCCGCGAGCCCGATGGCCCGCACCGCATCGTCCTGCAGCGGTCCGTCCTGCTTGGCAATCGTGACGAGTTCGTCGAGCGCATAGGCGGCCTTGTGTGCGCCCAGCGCCTCGATGACGGCCGAGCGGAAGAAATCCACCCCGCGCATCACCTCACGCTTCAGCACCGCCTGCACGCGGGCGTCCTTGCCGTGCGCGGCGAGCGCGCGGATCAGCGCCGGCCGCACGAACTCGGCCTGCTCCGTCTCGAGTGCGGCGAGCAACCGCGGCACGACGGCCGGCTCGGGATGATCCTCCACGTACGCGTACGCCACCTCGCGGAGGCGGTCGTTCTCGTCCGACAAGGCATCGATGAACACCGGCCGCGTCTTCGGATCGTTGAAGCCCGAGAGCAGGACGAGCGCGCGGAACCGCACGTAGCCGTCAGCGTGCTTGCGCACGGCTTCGACGAGCATCGGCACGACGGTCGCAGCAGGGGCGCGGCGCACGGTAGCTGACGCCTCGACGCGCGTCCGGTACTCCAGCTTGCCCAGGCTGTCGATGGCCGCCTGCAGCGCTGCGCGATCGCTCGTCGGCGCGGCGCCGCCGGCCGGTCCTGGCTGCGTTGTCGCAGGCCGGGTCGGCGCCGGCCTGACCGGCTTCTGTGGAGTGGCCCCTCGCCGGGTGGTCACCTGCGCACTGGTCGGCGCGGCAGTCGCGACGCCGATGCTTGCGGCGAGCACGACGACCCGTGCTGCCACCCAGGCCCGGCGCGACTGCATCTAGACCTGCTCCTCGAGCACGAGGTTCGGCTTGTCCAGCTTCAGCGCGAGCTGCAGGTACGCGTCCTGGTCCTTGGGGAACTGGATCGGATACGACCCCGTGTAGCAGGACGTGCAGTAATGGCTGCGGTCCGACGTCATCGAGCCGAGCAGGCCATCGAGACTGAGGTAGGCCAGCGAGTCCGCGTCGAGGTAGGTGCGAATCTCGTCGAGGGTGTGCGTGGCCGCGATCAACTCGGACCGTCGAGGCGTATCCACGCCGTAGAAACACGGCGAGATCGTCGGCGGGCAGCTGATGCGCATGTGCACTTCACGCGCGCCGGCCGCCTTCACCATTCGCACGATCTTGCGGCTCGTCGTGCCTCGCACGATCGAGTCGTCCACGAGCACGACCCGCTTGCCTTCGAGGATGCTCCGCACGGGGTTGAGCTTCACGCGAACCCCGAAGTGCCGGATCGATTGCTGCGGCTGGATGAAGGTGCGCCCGACGTAGTGATTGCGGATCAGGCCCATGCGCATCGGCGTGCCCGACATCTCGGAGAAGCCGATTGCGGCGCAGACCCCCGAGTCCGGGATCGGCACGACCACGTCGGCCTCCACCATGGACTCCTCCGCCAGTCGTCGTCCCATCGCGGTGCGCGTCTCGTTCACGCTGCGGCCGAAGACGTAGCTGTCGGGACGGGCGAAATAGACGTGCTCGAAGATGCAGTGCGCCTTCTGAGCCGGCGGGAACGGCCTGAACGACTGGACGCCGCTGGCCGTGATCACCACGACTTCGCCCGGCTCGACGTCGCGCACGTACGTCGCGCCGATCAGGTCGAGGGCGCACGTCTCCGAACAGGCAATCCAGGAATCGCGGAGGCGACCCAGGGCCAGCGGCCGGAACCCGTTCGGGTCGCGTGCGGCGATCAGGCGATCGGGGCCGAGCATGAGGATCGAGTACGCGCCCTGCACCTGCGCGAGCGACTCGATCGCCGCCTGCTCCGGTGTGGCGGCCGTCGAGCGCGCGAAGAGGTGCAGCACCACCTCGGTGTCGCTGCTCGTCTGGAAGATCGATCCCCGCGCGACGAGGTCACGCCGGATCTCGCCGGCATTCACCAGGTTGCCGTTGTGGCAGATGGACATCTGCCCATGCACGCAGTCGATCAGGAACGGCTGCGCATTGGCGAGCCGGCTCTCGCCCGCCGTCGAGTAGCGCGTGTGCCCGATGGCGCTGTGGCCGGTCAGGCCCGACAGCGTGCGGTCGTCGAAGATGTCGGCGACGTACCCCATGCCTCGCGCAACGGTTACATGATGCCCGTCAGCGGAGGCGATGCCCGCACTTTCCTGACCGCGATGCTGCAACGCATACAGGCCGAGGTACGCCAGGTTGGCCGCCTCGGTATGACCGAAGATGCCAAAGACGCCGCATTCTTCCTTGAGCTCGTCCACCTGACCTCCCCTGACCCACGGCCCGCTCGATGAGCGGCCCTGCCGTCGGCCTCTTACCGCGCCGTCAGCGCGTCTTCGAGCGCATCGGCCCACACCGAATGCAGTTCACCCACCGACGCACTCAACGCCGTCTGCCCGTCAATCCGCACCGTCAACGTGTTGCCGCCCGTGGTGCCAATCACCGTCGCGACGACGCCTGCCGTCGCTGCCTTGTCGAGCACCGCCGGCAGGTCTTCGGGCCTGACCGCGAGCAGCACGCGGCCCGCCGACTCGCTGAAGAGCGTTGCGTGCTCGACCGGCACGCCCGCTGGTCCCGTGACGCTCGCGATATCGACCGTCGCGCCGACGGCAGGCTCGCCGAACGTGCACTCGGCGAGCGCCACGGCAAGTCCGCCTTCTGCGCAATCGTGCGCCGACGCCGCGAGGCCCGCCTGAATCAACCCCGGCAACAGCTGATGCAGCGCACGCTCATGGCCCAGGTCGGGTGCCGGCGGCAGCCCGCGCACCTGCCCATGGATACGGTGCAGGTACTCGGTGGCGCCGAGTTCGGCCCGCGTCTCACCGAGCATCACGATCTTCAGACCGTCGGAGGGGAACGTCTGGCCGACCACCTGCGACGCGTCCTCGAGAAGCCCGACGATGCCGAGCACGGGCGTGGGGTAGATGGCCTTGCCGTCGGTCTCGTTGTAGAGGCTGACGTTGCCGCCGGTGATCGGCACGCCGAAGGCGCGGCACGCCTCGCCGATGCCGGCCACGGCCTCGACGAACTGCCACATGATCTCCGGCTTCTCCGGGTTGCCGAAGTTCAGGTTGTTCGTCGCGCCGATCGGCACGCCGCCCGCCAGCGCGACATTGCGCGCGGCCTCGGCCACAGCGAGGATCGCACCACGCTTCGGGTCCGTCTGCCCGTATCGCCCGTTGCCGTCCACCGACATCGCGAGTGCACGATTGGTGCCCTTGACGCGCACGACAGGCGTGCCGCGGCCGGCGAGGCACAGCGTGTTCGTACGCACCATGTGGTCGTACTGCCGATAGATCCAGCGCTTGCTCGCGATGGTCGGCGACGCGAGCAGCGTGGCGAGGACGTCAGCCGTCTGCGGGAAGGGCTTGAAGTGCGCCGTGTCGAGGCGCTGGATGTCGTCGAGCCACTCGGGGCGCTGCGTCGGACGGTCGTAGAGCGGCGCCTCGTCGGCAAGCGCGCGGGCCGGCACCTCGGCCACCACGGTGCCATGCTCGCGCACGCGCACGAGCCCATCGTCTGTGACGTGGCCGATGCACACGGCGTGCAGGTCCCACTTCTCGAAGATGCGCTCGACGTCGGCTTCGCGGCCCTTGTGGACGACGAAGAGCATGCGCTCCTGCGACTCGGAGAGCATGATCTCGTAGGGGCTCATCCCGGTCTCGCGCTGCGGAACCTTCGTGACCTCGACGTCCATGCCCATGTGCCCGCGAGCGCTCATCTCCGACGTCGCGCACGACAGCCCCGCCGCACCCATGTCCTGCAGGCCGACCAGCGCGCCGGTCTTCAGCACCTCGAGGCATGCCTCGAGCAGCAGCTTCTCCATGAACGGATCGCCGACCTGCACCGCGGGCCGCTTCTCCGCCGAGGCATCGTCGAACTCCGCGGACGCCATCGTCGCGCCGTGGATGCCGTCCCGGCCGGTGCTCGCACCCACGTAGTACACGGGATTGCCGACGCCGTCGGCCTTGCCCTTGACGATGCCGTCTGCCGCCACGATACCGAGGCAGAAGACGTTCACCAGCGGGTTGCCGGCGTAGCAGGGGTCGAAGAACGCCTCGCCGCCGACGGTCGGAATGCCGATGCTGTTGCCGTAGCCGGCGATGCCCGCGATCACGCCCCTGACAATGCGCCGCGTGCCGGAGTCGGCCAGGTCGCCGAAGCGCAGCGAGTCGAGCAGGGCGATGGGCCGCGCGCCCATGGTGAAGATGTCGCGGATGATGCCGCCGACGCCCGTGGCGGCGCCCTGGTAGGGCTCGATGAACGACGGGTGATTGTGGCTCTCGATCTTGAAGACCGCGGCCAGCCCGTCGCCGATGTCGACCGCGCCTGCGTTCTCCCCGGGGCCCTGGAGCACCCGCGGCCCCTGCGTGGGCAGGGTCTTCAGATGGATGCGTGAGCTCTTGTAGCTGCAGTGCTCCGACCACATCACGGAGAACATGCCGAGTTCGGTCATGTTCGGCTCGCGGCCGAGGATGCCGAGGATGCGCGCGTACTCGTCTTCGCGAAGGCCGTGGCGCTGGAGAACGTCTGGCGTGATGGACATGAGGTGGTTACGTCTACAGGGTCGGCCGGTGCGTCAGCGTGCGGATGCTCACGCCACGCCTGCCGTGAGGCCGCGCAGTGCGGACTCGAAGAGCAGCAGCCCGTCGTCGCTGCCGAGCGCCTTCTCGCAGGCCCGCTCCGGATGCGGCATCAATCCGACGACGTTGCGCGAGGCGTTGCAGATGCCGGCCACGTTGTTGAGCGAGCCGTTGCAGTTGGCCGCCTCGGTGATCTCGCCGCCCGCCGTCGCGTAGCGGAAGATCACCTGGCGATTCGCCTCCAGCCGCTGCAGCACGTCGGGCTCGGCGAAGAACTGTCCCTCGCCGTGAGCGATCGGCACGTGCAGGATCTGCCCCGTGCGCGCCGCGTTCGTGAAGGGCGTGTCGGTCTGCTCGACGCGCACGTGCACGTGCTCGCAGCGGAACTGCACCTGCTGGTTGCGGATGAGCACGCCGTCGAGCAGTCCTGCTTCGCAGAGAATCTGGAAGCCGTTGCAGATGCCGAGCACCGGCCCGCCCTGCGCGGCAAAGGCCGACACCGCCTGCATCACCGGAGAGAACCGCGCGATGGCGCCGGTCCGCAGGTAGTCGCCGTAGGAGAACCCGCCCGGCAGGATCACCACGTCGGCGCCTCGCAGCGACGTGTCCTTGTGCCACAGGAACTCGGTCGGCTGACCGAGCACGTGCTTGACCGCGTGATAGGCGTCGTGATCGCAGTTGGAGCCGGGAAAGACGACGACGGCGAACTTCATGGGCGTGTTCCCTCTCAGGCGACGGGCGCCGGCGACTCGATGCGGAAGCTCTCGATGACGGGATTGGCAAGGAGCTTGCCGGACACGTCACGCACGAGCGCCTCGGCGGCCTCCGGGCCTTCCGCATCTACCTGCACTTCGAAGTACTTGCCCTGCCGTACGTCGGCAACCGCAGGGTACCCCATGCTGTGCAGCGACTCGACGATGGTGCGGCCCTGCGGATCGAACACGGAAGGCTTCAGCGTGACGAAGACTCGGACTGTGAAGAGGGCCATATCGGGATTCGGATTCGGACTCGGGATTCGGGTCAGGGTGTATGGGCGTCGGCGCCGAACACGCGGGCAAACAGCGTGTCCACGTGTCGCAACTGCTCGTCCAGGCTGAACGTGCGGTCGATCTCCTCGCGCGTCAGCACGGCCATGATGTCGGCGTCGGCCAGCAGCAACTCGCGGAAATCCTTCTGCTCGTGAAAGGAGCGCATGGCGTTGCGCTGCACGAGCACGTACGCCTGCTCGCGCGACAGTCCACGCCGAGCCAGCTCGAGCAGCACTTGTCCGGAGAACACCACGCCGCGCGACCGCCCGATGTTCTCCAGCATGCGTTCCGGGTACACGACCATGCCGCTGACGATGCGCGTGAAGCGGCGCAGCATGTGATCGAGGGCAAGGAAACTGTCGGGCAGGATGACGCGCTCAACCGACGAGTGCGAGATGTCGCGCTCATGCCACAGGGCCACGTTCTCGAGCGCGGCCAGCGCATTGGCCCGGACGACGCGCGCCAGCCCGCACACCTGCTCGCACCCGACGGGATTGCGCTTGTGCGGCATCGCCGACGAGCCCTTCTGGCCCTTGCCGAACGGCTCCTCGACTTCGCCGAGTTCCGTCTTCTGCAGGCCGCGAATCTCCAGCGCGAACTTCTCGAGCGACGCGGCCGTGATGGCCAGCGTCGTCATCAGCTCGGCATGGCGGTCCCGCTGCACCACCTGGGTGGAGATCGGGTCCGGCGTGAGGCCGAGCCGCGCACAGACCCCCGCTTCGATGTCGGGCGGCAGGTGGGCGAACGTGCCGACAGCGCCCGAGATCTTGCCGACGCTCACCGCCTCGCGCGCCCGGCGCAGGCGCGTGATGTCGCGCTGCACCTCGTCGTACCACAGGGCGAGCTTCAGGCCGAACGTCATGGGCTCGGCGTGTACACCATGCGTGCGCCCCATCATCGGGGTGCGCCGGTGCTCGAACGCGCGCACGCGAATGGCCGCGGCCAGCGCATCGAGATCCTCGAGGATCAGGTCGCAGGCCTCGCGCATCTGCAGCGCCAGGGCGGTGTCGCCGACATCGGAGGACGTGAGGCCGAAGTGCAGCCATCGCGCCGCCGGGCCGACCCTCTCGGCCACGGCCGTCGTGAACGCGATCACGTCGTGCTGCGTGGTCTGCTCGATCTCGTCGATGCGGGCGATGTCGAAGGCCGCCTTCTCGCGGAGCTCGCGCGCGGCGTCGGCCGGCACGATGCCCGCCGCCGCCATGGTGTCGGTGGCAGCCAGTTCAACGGCCAGCCAGGTTTCGAAGCGGCGCTGCTCGGCCCAGATGGCGGACATGGCCGGCTGTGCGTAACGTCGGATCATCGTGTGGTGTGGCGGGCCTCGCGGCGCGCCGGCGGGTGCGGCACTAGGCCACCGCGAGCCGCGTGAAATCGAGCGCCGACGGTCCCGACGGCCCGAGCACCGTCACGCCGACGGTGTCCTGCGTGAACAACTCGCCGGCCACTCGCTGCACGTCCTCCGCGGTCGTACGCTCGACGCCGGCAATCATCTCGTCGAGCGTGACGTGTCGCCCGAAGTACATCTCGTGACGCGCCAGGTGCGTCATGCGGCTCGACGTGCTCTCGAGGCTCAGCATGAGGCTGCCCTTCAGGTGATCCTTGGCGCGACGAAGTTCGTCGTCGCTCACCGGCTCCCGCCGCATCGTCCGCATCTCGTCGAATACCAGGTCGACGACCTCGGCGACGCTCTCGGCCGCACAGCCGGCATACACCGACAGCATCCCGGTGTCGCGGTACGACGAGATGCCGCTGAACACCGCGTAGGCCAGGCCGCGCTGCTCGCGAATCGTCTGGAACAGCCGCGAACTCATCGAACCGCCCAGGATGACGTTGAGCAGGAACTCCGGGTAGCGATCGGCGTGCGCCTGCGGAAACGCCGGCGTGCCGACGACGATGTGGCTCTGCTCGAGGTCCTTGTGGCGCTCGAACAGCGGCGGGTTCGCGGCGGGCGCGGACTCCTGCCAGTCGGCACCCGCATCGGGGATGCGTCCGAAGACCTCGGCGACCATGTCGCGCAGCTCCGCGTGGTCGAAATTCCCCGCGGCCGAGACAATGAGGTTTCGTCCGACGTAGGCCTGCCGGAAATAACGGAGAAGGACGTCGCGGTCGAACGACTCCACGGTGTCGGGAGTGCCGAGGATGGGCCGGCCCAGCGGATGGTCGCGCCAGTAGTGCTCGGTGAACAGCTCGTGAACCAGATCGTCGGGGGTGTCCTCGACCATCTTGATCTCCTCGAGGATCACCTTCTTCTCACGCTCGATCTCCTCGGCCGGGAACGCCGGGTTGAGCACGAGGTCGGAGAGGATGTCGAAGGCGCGCGGCAGGTGCTCGTCCATCGCCTTGACGTAGTAGCCCGCGTACTCCTTCGACGTGAAGGCATCCAGGTGGCCGCCCATCGAGTCGAACTGCTGCGCGATGTCCTGCGCCG
Source organism: Acidobacteriota bacterium (assembly GCA_023429845.1). GTDB lineage: Bacteria > Acidobacteriota > Vicinamibacteria > Vicinamibacterales > Vicinamibacteraceae > Luteitalea. Next base: position 3,881 of record JAEZCY010000273.1, on the reverse strand, counting down.
TGCGGCGTTCGGTGCCCTTGAAGAGCATGTGCTCGATGAAGTGCGCGATGCCGCCCTGCTCGGGGACCTCGTGGCGTGATCCTCGGGCCAACCATACGCCGAGGCTCACCGAGCGCACATGGGGCATCGTCTCGGTGACGAGCCGGACGCCGTTCGGGAGCGTGTCATGGACAATCATCGGAGTGGGGACCCGTCCGCGAGAGCCGCCGCGAGAACCGGGAAACAACAATGATAGCAGGCCCACTCCGCCCCTCCCCACACGTCAGGTAGGGTCGGCTGTCCCAGCCGACCGCGTCCGACAGCCCAGCCGACCGCGTGCGACAACCCAGCCGACGGCCTGCCACGGCCTGGCTATTGGGTGGCAGAGGCAGACGGACCGCCGGGACGGCGGTCCCTACCTGACGCGTGGGAGCTTTCTCCCTGACGCGCAATGAGGCCAAGGCGTGCAATCTCCGTCAGAATGGTCTGCGCGGGTTCTTCCGCGACTGCCAATGACCGAGCTCGACGCCACCATCGCTCCATCGCTCGCCCCCGTCGCCGCCGACCTCGCCGGCCTGACGCCGGCAGAGCTGTCAGCGTTCGTGGTCGAGCTGGGCGGCAAGCCGTTCCAGGGCCGGCAGCTCTTTCGCTGGATCCACAAGAAGGGCGTGACGGACTTCGCCGCGATGACGGACCTGCCGAAGGACCTCCGGGCCCGACTGGTCGAGCGCGCCATCATCAGCACCCCCGAGGTGGCGCGGCGGGACATCTCGGCCGACGGCACGACGAAGTTCCTGCTGCGGCTCCAGGACGGGCGGCAGATCGAGGCCGTGTTCATCCCCGACACCCCCTCGCAGACCTTCTGCATCTCCACGCAGGTGGGCTGCGCGATGAAGTGCGGGTTCTGCCTGACGGGAACGATGGGGCTGACCCGCCACCTGTCGGCCGCCGAGATTTCTGGCCAGGTGCGCGTGCTCGCGCGTGAACTCGGCTTCCTCGACACCCCCTTCAACATCGTCGTCATGGGGATGGGGGAACCCCTCCACAACTACGACGCGACCATGAGAGCGCTGCAACTCGTGGGGAGCGAGGACGGCCTGAACGTGTCGCCACGGCGGGTGACGCTCTCGACGGTGGGTGTGCTCCCCGGGCTCGAGAAGCTCGCGCGGGAGACGTACATGCCCAACCTGGCGATCTCGCTCCACGCGACAACCGAGGCGCAGCGTGACCGCCTGGCGCCGATCAACCGCAAGTACCCGCTGGCGCAGTTGATGGAGGCCTGCCGGCAGTTCCCGTTGAAGAAGCGCAGCCGCATCACCTTCGAGTACGTGATGCTCGCGGGCGAGAACGACACGCCCGCCGATGCCAGGAGGCTCGTGAAGCTGCTGCACGGCCTGCAGGCGAAGGTGAACCTGCTGCCGCTCAACGAGGCCGACGGCATTCCCTATGCGCGTCCGTCGGATGCAACGGTGGACGCATTCGCGCAGATCCTCGCCGACGCGCACATCACCGTATCGGTGCGCAAGAGCCGCGGGCGCGACATCCGGGCCGCGTGTGGGCAGTTGGCGGTGGAGAAGAGCCAGACGCCAGCGCGGTGAAATGCGGAAGATGCTGGCATGCGAAATGTCGAAGTCGATCCCGCTCCGGTGTGTTGCCCAGCATTGGTGCGCCGCCTCGCCGACACGTCAGGGCCTGCGCGAGCCAGCCGCGAAGCAAGAGCGACGTGTCTTTCGACATTCCCGCATTCCCGCATTCCCGCATTAGGCGTATTTCGCCCCGATGTCGCGCCTGAAGTGCATGTCCTTGAAGGCGATGCGCTCGACCGCCTCATAGGCACGCGTGCGCGCGGCGGCCAGGTCAGCGCCGGCCGCGACCACCGTCAGGACGCGCCCGCCCGCAGTCACGAGTTCCGAACCCGCCCCACCGGAACTGGCCGCGTGAAACACCTGGACGCCGTCGAGCGCCTCGGCGTCGTCGATGCCGCAGATCGGGTGTCCGAGGGTGCTGGCGCCCGGATACCCGCCTGACGCGAGCACGACGCCCACGCATGCCCCCGTCGGGCGCGGCAGCGGCTCGTCCGGCAAGCGGCCCGACGCGGCGCCGAGCAGGAGCGGCGCGATGTCCACCGAGAGCAGAGGCAGTACGACCTGCGCCTCCGGGTCGCCGAACCGGACGTTGAACTCGATCACCTTCGGCCCGTCGGCCGTCATCATCAGGCCGCAGTAGAGGATGCCCGCAAAGGGGGCGCCCTCCGCCTTCATCCCCTCGAGTACGGGCTGCACGACGGACCGCATGATGCCGGCCTCGGTGGCTTCGTCCAGCAGTGGGCTGGGCGCGAGCGCGCCCATGCCGCCGGTGTTGGGCCCGCGGTCGCCGTCGAGGGCACGCTTGTGGTCCTGCGCGGACGCAAGGGGCAGTGCACGCTCGCCGTCGCAGAGGACGAAGAACGACACCTCGGGCCCCGCCAGGCACTCCTCGACCACCACGGTGCTGCCCGCTCCCCCGAAGGTCATGTGACGCATGGCCGCGTCCACGGCGCCTCGCGCCTCGTCGATGGTGGTCGCCACCGTGACGCCCTTACCCGCGGCGAGCCCGTCGGCCTTGATCACCACCGGCGCACCGAAGGCCTCGACGGCGGCGTCGGCCTCCTCGGGCGTGTGGCAGATACGCGCCCGGGCGGTGGGCACGCCGTGCCGCTCCATGAACGCCTTCGAGAACGCCTTGCTTGTTTCGAGCCGCGCTGCGGCCCGGGATGGGCCGAACACGGCGGCGCCCTTGGCGCGCAGCGCATCGGAGACCCCTGCAGCCAGGGGTTGCTCAGGACCGATCACGGTCAGGTCGATGCCTTCGGCCTGGACGAACGAGGTGACGGCGTCGCTGGAGAGGATGTCGAGCGGCACGTTGCGGGCGCATCGTGCGGTGCCCGGATTGCCCGGGGCGCAGGTGACGTGGCTGACGCCGGCCTCACGGGAGAGCTTCCAGGCGAGCGCGTGTTCACGCCCCCCGCTGCCGAGGACGAGGACCTTCATGTGCTAGTCTTTCGGTTTGGTCGACCGGCGACGGTCGCCCCAACGCCATGCGGGAGGAGGTGAGTCGACGTGGCCGAAGTCAAGGTGCAGGAAGGTGAATCTATCGAAAGCGCCCTGCGGCGTTTCAAGCGCAAGGTGCAGCAGGAAGATATCATCAAGGACATCAAGAAACACTCGTTCTACCTCAAGCCTGGCGACAAGCGTCGCGCCAAGCAGGCCCTCGCCCGCAAGCGGAGCCGCAAGAAGCAGCGCCGCGAGACCGAGTAGGAATCCGTGGCGCCGGCCTCCGGCGCCACGTTTTTTTCCGCCTCTCCAGCAGGGCCGTTGCGCCTTGACCGTGTGCTCGGCTTGGTGCTACTGTCAGCGCTCCTGAAGGCTGATTTTCCCCTGTATTTGCGCGATTTTCACGGAGCGGGAGTGAGGCGATGCAGATTGAAGAACGAGTCGTCGGCGGCGTGACGATTCTGGACCTGTCGGGCAAGATGACGCTCGGCGAAGGCGACGAGCTGCTGCGCGAAAAAATTGCGAGCCTCGTCAACTCGGGTCAGAAGCAACTGCTGCTCAACCTCGACGGCGTGCCGTACATCGACAGCGCCGGTCTCGGCGAGATCGTCCGGACCTACACCACCGTCAGTCGTCAGGGGGGTACGCTGAAGCTGCTGCACCTGACCAAGCGCATCGAGGACCTGCTCTCGATCACGAAGCTGCTGACCGTGTTCGACGTCTACGACAACGAAGCAGAAGCCATCCAGAGCTTCTCGGCCTAGGCCGGGAGCCTTGCGGACGCCATGCGTCCGGCCTTCCCACTGCGTTGACCGCCTCGCATGCCCCCCGCACGCCCCCCCCCCCCGGCCCGGGGGGGGGGGTTTTTGG
>JAEZCY010000197.1 GCA_023429845.1 Acidobacteriota bacterium | reverse complement strand
CTGCTGCTCCACGCCGTCGCTGCGCCGTACACCTGGCAGTGCGTCGTGTCGCACACGTGGTAGCCATCGCGCTCGTGGCGTCCGTCGGGGGCTGCCGCGTAGCTGCGCGCAAGCACGGCAAGCGCCTCGAGCGCCGCTGCCGGCAACGCGCGCTCGCCTTCCGCGGCCACGACCCCGGCGACGTACGTCTCGATCGGCACATCATCGACGCGGACGTCTGGCCCGGCGTCGTCCGCGCCGCCCACGCGCCCCACGCGGACAACGCGCTCGCGTGCTGCGGCCGCGCGATCCCAGATGATGCGCGCCACGTGCGCCGCGTCGCGGCCGGCGCCCCCGGCCACGCGCACGACGACCGCTTCGCCGAGTTCGGGGCGCCACGCCACGACCATCCCCTCCTGCTGGCCCTGAACGGTGAACGTCGTGCCGGTTTTCGCCAGCGTGAGCACCGGGGGATCATGGAGGGCCGCGGCGCTGCCTTCCGATGCCGCACGCGCCGCCGCGCGAGGCAACCGGCCCGCATCGGAGGCCGATGCGCTCGACGCCAGCGCACCGAGCGCCACCCGCGCCCACTCGCGCATCGGCAGCCGTGGTCCCTCGAGGCCGAGCACCACAAGGGGCAACGGCGCATCAGCAACGCCTTCGACCTCACTTCCCGACAACCGCCGCATCGTCGCGACGAGGCGCGCGCGATCCAGCCGTTCGGCCAGCTTCACGAAGTAGTGGTTGCACGAATGGGCGATTGCGTCTTCGAGTGACAGCGGCCGACCCAGGTCTGGGTGCACGCAGTCCGCCCGACGCCGATGCGTGTCCACGCGGCGGGGACACGCGACGCGGAGGTCGGCCAGGCCGTCGCCCTGTTCGAGGGCGGCCCGGGCCGCCACCAGCTTGAAGATGGAGCCGGCTCGCACCGGTTCGTCGAGGCGCTCGAGTCGATGGGACGAGACGACGTCGCCACCCGGCCACCGGACTCGCGCCCAGGCGGCCTTGTGCAGGTCGGCGTCGCTCGCGGCGGCGGACGCCGTCGGGTTACCGCCCGGAGGAGCCGGCGACGTCGGGGCCGCGGCCGGACCGACGTCGGTCGGCGTGCCGGCACTCCGAGGTGGCGTGGCGCTCTCGCGTCCGCACGACGCCAGGAGCATCAGCAGCAGGGCGATGCCGCCGCATCTCACACGCCGAGGAAGGTGCGCGTCTCCTGCCACATGTGATCGAGATGGCCAAGCAGCTGATGACCATCCTGCAGCAGTCGGAGCGAAACGTTCGGCCGTCCTTCGCAGAAGGCCATCACGCCTTGTGGCTTGACCACATCGTCCTGCATGCCCTGGAAGATCAGCGTCGGCTGCGGCACCTGCGCGTGCATCGGCTGGTACGTGAGCGCGTCGCGGTAGAACTCGTAGTGGAGTTGCCGCGGCGCATTCTCGCCGTAGTGGAAGAACTCGTGGGTGCCGGTGCGTTCCCAATCAGCCACCACGCCAGGTCCGAAGTCCTCGTCCCGGTTCCGGCCGAACGTCAACGCCGGCGCGAGCAGCACGAGCTTCACGATCGGGTGGGCCGGCATGACGGGACCGAGGCGGGCCGCGGCGTTCCACGCCAGGAACCCGCCCATGCTCGAGCCCATGAGCACCACGGGGCCCGGGGCGCCGTGCGCCATCACCGTTCCCACATCGTCGAGCATGCGGCCGACGGTCATCGTGCCGAAGTCAGGCGCGTTCAGGTCCGGCGTGACCAACGGGATGCCGACCTCTGCAAAGCGGTCGGCGAAGTACTGCGCCTTCGTCGACTGCGCGGACGACGCGAAGCCGTGCAGGTAGATGACGCGGGAGGGCACTCAGATCACCCCCGTACAGCCTGGCCGGCAACGACACGGGATCTCGGCGGTGCCGCCCGTGTAGTAGTGGTACGTCAACTCCTCGCCCGGCTCGATGGTGCGGGCCGCGCGGATCCAGATGATGCCGTCGATGATGTGGCTGTAGCAGTTCGGCTTGCAGGCGTGATTGATGAAGCGCGAGACGTTGCCGCCATACGTCGCATCCACCGCCCACCGGTTGCTCAACTCGAAGCACCAGATGCAGCCCTTCTCCAGGTAGGCGGCCTCGCGCTCGTGGCTCTCCTTGGAGGGAATCAGCTGTCCGGCGTAGTAGATGATGCGCTTGTTCTTGGGGATGCGTTCCAGTGCGAACACGCCCCAGCCGTGCAGCCCGCTCCGGCGACGTTCGATCTGCGGCAGCGCCGTCTCCAGCTCGCCCGGCAATCGCACCAGGCGACCGGCCATGCGGGAGCGAAGCTTTACGCGCGAACCATCGATGATGAGGGGGGCGAGTTCGAGGTGCAGGGACGAGCCGTTCTTCTTGCCGTTCGAGCGCGTGACGCGTGTGGCCAACCAGTGCCTCCGTACGACCTCGCACATCTTAGCAGGTCGATTGCGACGCGCGGCGAGCCCCGCTCAGATGATCCGCCTGGCGCGGAGCTCGTCGATCCGATCGTCGGCGAGTCCGAGAAGTTCGCCGTACACCTCGCGGTTGTGCGCGCCGAGCGGCGGCCCCGCCCAGGTCGTGCGGCCGGGCGTCGCCGACAGTTGCGGCGCGATGGCCGGTATGGCCACCTCCTCGCCCCGTTCCGTCTGCACGTGCTCGATGAGGCCCCGTGCCGCGAAGTGCGGGTCGCGCATCTGATCGGCCACCGAGTAGATCGGACCGCACGGCACGTCCGCGGCATCGAGCACCTCGAACGCCGTGTCGTAGGGTTGCGTCTGCGTCCAGGCGGCGATCGCCTCGTCGATCAGCGACGCATGCGGCACGCGGCCCTCGTTCGTGGCCAGCCGCGGGTCCTCGGCGAGATCGGCACGCCCCACCGCTCGCATCAGCCGTCGGAAGATGCTGTCGGCATTGCCGCCGATGATGATGTACCTGCCGTCGGCGCACGGATACACGTTGGTGGGGACGATGCCGCTCACGGTGGACCCGTGACGCTCGCGAACCACGCCGGCCGTCGCGTACTCGGGCAGGGTGGACTCCATCAGGTTGAAGATGGACTCGTACAGGGCCACGTCCACGACCTGCCCTTCCCCGGTGCCCTTGCCGTCGCGATGGTGGAGCGCGAGCAGCAACCCCATCACGGCGTGCAGCCCGCCTATCGTGTCGCCCAGGCTCAGGTTCGCCCGCGCCGGTGGACGGTCTGGAAACCCGTTCACGTAACGCAGCCCGCCGACGCCCTCGGCAACGGCGGCAAACCCCGGGCGACGCGCATACGGCCCCGTCTGCCCGTAGCCGGAGATGCGCACCATGATGAGACGCGGGTTGATGGCCTTGAGGGCGTCGTAGCCGAGGCCCCATGCCTCGAGCCGTCCCGGTCGGAAGTTCTCGACGACCACGTCGCAATGCTCGACGAGCCGGCGCACCAGGGCACGACCGTCCTCCTCGCGCAGGTCGGCCGTGATGCATCGCTTGTTGCGCGCCATCGCGTACCACCACAGCGCAGTGCCGTCGTGCACGTGCCGCCACGTGCGCAGCGGGTCGCCACCCTCGGGCGGCTCCACCTTGATGACGTCGGCCCCGAAATAGGCCAGCAGCATCGTCGAGAAGGGACCGGCGATGAGTTGACCGAGTTCGAGCACGCGCAGGCCCGAGAGCGGAGCGGAGGACACGCAGCACATTCTAGAGGTTCGCGCCCGGCGTTCTTCGATACCATGCGGCCATGGCCGCGACTGCCAGCTTCGACATCACGTCCACCGTGGACCTGCAGGAAGTGGACAACGCCGTGAACCAGGCACAGAAGGAGATCGGTCAGCGCTACGACTTCAAGGACGCCAACATCGAGATCGACTTCAACCGCGCGGAGAACACCATCTCGCTGCTCGCCGACGACGACTACAAGCTGACTGCGGTGTGGGAGGTGCTCCAGAGCAAGATGTTCAAGCGCGGCGTGCCCATCAAGAACATGAAGCTGGGCGACAAGCAGGCCGCCGCCGGCAGCGCCGTCCGCCGCGTCGTCTCGCTCCAGCAGGGCATCCCGACCGACACGGCCAAGGCCATCGTGAAGTTCCTGAAGGACCAGGGACTGAAGAAGGTGCAGACCACGATCCAGGCCGAGCAGGTCCGCGTCAGCTCATCGTCGAAGGACGACCTGCAGGACGCGATGAAGCGGCTGCGCGGTCACGACTTCGGCATCGAGCTGATGTTCGGCAACTACCGGTCCTGAGCGCGCGGCTCAGGCGATCGCGGCCGCGTCGTCCTGCGCCGCCTCGCGGCGGGTCCAGCGGCGCACCGTCGCGGCCAGTTCGTCCATGCTGACCGGCTTGGAGACGTAGTCGTCCATCCGCGCCGCCAGGCAGCGCTCGCGGTCGCCGTTCATGGCATTGGCCGTCATGGCGACGATGGGGATGTCGCGGTACGGCGCACGTGAGTCACGGATGCGTCGGGTTGCTTCGAAGCCGTCCATCTCGGGCATCTGGCAGTCCATCAGCACGAGGTCGTACGGCACGCGTTCCAGCGCGCCGATCACCTCCGCGCCGTTCGCCACGGCATCAGCACGGCAGCCGAGTCGTCTGAGCTGGAGCAGCGCGACGCGCTGGTTGATGACGTTGTCCTCGGCCACCAGCACACGCGCGCCAATGGGAGCGGGCGCGGCGCCCGGCGCCGGCACGTGGAGGCCGGGCACGCGGCGGCCGGCGTCGGGGTCGCCGGTCATGGGCACACCACGGTCGGCGGGCTGGAACGCTGAGGGCGCCGGCGCCGCCACGGAAGGCGACTGGTGCGCGAACGTCGCCGTGAACCAGAACGTCGATCCGTCGCCCGGCGAGCTGAGGACGCCGATCTGCCCGGACATCTTCTCGACCAGCAGCCGACTTATCGCGAGCCCGAGCCCGGTGCCGCCGTAGCGCCGCGTCATCGATCCGTCGGCCTGCACGAACGCTTCGAAGAGGCGAGCCAGCGCCGCCGGTTCGATGCCGATGCCACTGTCGCGCACCGACACGCGGAGGGTGACGTCGCCGTTCCGTGACTCCGCGCAGGTGACGTCCACTGCCACCTCGCCGCGCTCGGTGAACTTGACGGCGTTGCCCACCAGGTTCACCACGACCTGCCGCAGGCGGCCGGCGTCGCCGCGCAGGCCGGCGGGCACATCGTCGGCGACGTGCAGGGTGAGGGCGAGGCCCTTCGCGTGCGCCGCCTCCGCAAGCAGATCCAGCGAGCCCTCGAGCGCCTGGCGGACGTCGAAGTCGGCAGCTTCCAACTCGAGCCGGCCGGACTCGATCCTGGAGAAGTCGAGCACGTCATTGACGACCGTCAGCAGGTTGTCGGCGCTCGACTTGATCGTCTCGGCGAACATCCGCTGATCAGCATCGAGCGGGCTCTCGAGCAGGAACCCGGACATGCCGACGATGCCGTTCATCGGGGTGCGGAGCTCGTGACTCATGTTGGCGAGGAACTGCGACTTCAAGCGCTCGGATCGAATGGCTTCGTCGCGTGCGCTCGCCAGTTCCGCCTCCATCTGCTTGCGGCGGGTGATGTCGTGCATCACCGCACAGATCGCCTGGTGCCCGTCGAACGGTGTCGGGCTGAGGCTGCAGAGCACGTGGACGATGGCGCCGTCGGCCCGTTGGATCGTGCGCTCGCTCACCGTCGGGCGGCCCGCGCGCATGATCGCCGAGAGTTCCTCGGCCAGTTCGGCCTCGCTGGCGCCGCCGATCATCGTCGTCCCGACCGGACGCGCGATCAGCGCGCCGGGCTCGTGCCCGCACTGCCGCGCGAACTCGGCGTTGCACTCGAGGATCTGGCGCGAATCCGCGTCGAAGATGACGATCGCGTCGGCAGCCCGTTCGACGATCGCGCGGTATCGTTCGTTGCTGCTCTCGTACTCCGCGGTGCGGCGCGCGAAGCGCCACAACTCCCGGCGACCGCGCACGCAATAGAAGGTCAGCACGACGATCTCGAAGAGCACCCAGCCGGTGTGCTCGAGTACGCGCCATTGCGACACGGTCATGACGCCGTAGATGGAGTCGGGCCAGTACAGTCCGCGGAGCCAGTGGTCGAGCACCACGACGACCGTCGCGGGCAGCAGCACCGCGGCATCCCGGTAGAAGGCCAGGAACGCCAGCGACCCGAATATGTGGAAGTGCGTCTCGATGCGCCCGCCGGTGACGTGGATCAGCAGCGCCGACATCAGCATCTGCGTCACCGCGACGACGTACCGCGTGGCGGTGCGTCCGGGCCACCAGGTGCCGGCGATGATGGGCGGCGCCGCAATCAGTCCGCCGAGCAGCAACGCGACATACACGTGCGGATGCACGGAACTGACGGCGCCCTCCCAGGACCGCGGCGACAACCACAGCGCGATGGCGATGGCGAAGGCCCATTGCGCGACCATCAGGATGACGAACACCCGATCGGTCTGTCTGAGGATCCGGTCCTGGAGGCTGGCGAAGATCTCCGATGCGCGGTCGCCGGTGGCGGCGTGCAGCGGCGTCATGTCGCGTCCGCCGCGGCGAGCAGGCATCCGAATACGGGTCCCGTGCTGCGGTCGGCCCGACCGCCCGCGATCAGCGCCGATACGGCGAGCGCGCCGGGATTGTCGCCTTGATGCCCACGGGCCACAGTGATGCCGCCGTCGAAGACGAGGCGCCCTGACGGGTCGAAGAGGAAGGTGTGGCCGGACGTTCGCGCACCGAAGCGACGGGCCTCGCGGCCACCCGCGTCGAGCCGCACGACGGCGCCGGGGATCGCCGAGGCGAGCACCTGCATCTCGTTGGACGGCTCCACGGTGTGAGCGTCGGGCACGGCCACCAGCACGGACACGGCCACCCGGCCGTCCGCGCGCGCGACAAGTCGCGAGAGCTCGTGCACGCTCGCCCGCGAGCAGGCGCACTCGGGGTGCACGATCATGACGAGCGCGTGCCGGCCCTCGGGACGCGTCAGCGAGGCATCGGTTGGCCACTGCGCCGGCGCAGCGGCGCCGGGACCCGGGGTCCCCGCGTATCGCGACAGCCAGGCGAACCCATGAGAAGCGAGGGCGGCCCACACGACCAATCCCAGGCAGACGAGCAGCTTGCGTGTTGCCGGACCCACGGGAGTGCAATCGGCACGAGGCCGTCGGAAGTGGAGCTCGACCGTGCCGTGCTGTCCGAAGGTAGGTCGCCCTCGGAAGGGCGGGCTGCGGTTCCTGCCTACGTCCGCTTGATCACCATCAAGGTGATGTCGTCGAACTGCGGCGCACCCTCGACGAACGTGTCGATGGCCGCGACGATCGCCTCGATGATGGCCGACGCCGGGCGATGGCGCTCCCGTTCCACGATGGCCGCCAGCCGTTCGGGGCCGAACTCGTCGTACACGGTGGTCTGGGCTTCACTCACGCCGTCGGAATACAACACCAGCACGTCGCCCGGATGGAGCTCGAGTGCCACCTCCTGCCACGACATGCCGGGGAACAGCCCGAGCGGAACACCGGTGGCGCCGAGCCAGTCGCGGTGACCACCCGCGCGCAGCAGCAGCGACTCGGTGTGTCCGCCACTTACGTACCGGCACTCGCCCGTCCGCGGGTACGCGAGCACGAGCGCCGCGGTGGCGTACTTGCTCCCGGGCGTCGTGGCAAACAGCAGCTCGTTGGCGCGCGAGGCGAGTTGGGCCAGCGACGGCTCGCGATCGAGCAAGGCACGCAGCGTCGCCTGGATCGTGCTCATGAGTAGCGACGCAGCCAGCCCCTTGCCGGAGACGTCGGCAACGCAGAACAGGCACGCGTCGTCGTCGCCTTCGGTGAGCGTGATCACGTCGTAGTAGTCGCCGCCGACCTGCTGCGCCGGCCGGTTCATCGCCGCGACGTCGAACCCGGCGAGCGTTGGCAGTGACGACGGGAACAGGCCCTGCTGGATGCTCGCCGCGACGGCCAGTTCCTTCTCGTACTGCTTCTTGTCGAGCATCTCGCGGAAGTACCAGCAGTTGTCGAAGGCGACGACGGCCTGGGCTGCCATGCCCGCGCCGAGCTCGAGGTCGGCGGGCGTGTACGACTGGCCGCCCGGCCGAGGTCCGAGCGCCGCGAACCCGCAGACCTGCTCGCCGCTGCGCAGGGAGAAGACGGCGCAGAGCTTGTGCTCCTCGAAAAGGCTGCGGACGTCGGGATCCGGAAGATCCTCGACGAGCGCGGCTTCCGGCAACAGGTGCAGCGCGTCGATGTAGCTGGCAAGCGGCGGCAGCTTCACGCCGTGCTGGCGCGACATGGTGCCGAAGGCGTCGCGGCACACGGCGATGGCATACCGCGTCACCATCCACTGCCCGGCCAGTGTCAGCCCGAGGATGCGTGCCACCTCCTCCAGGTCGTTCACCCTGGAGAAGGCGCGCCCCAGCTCCATCAACGTGCGCAACTCCTGGATTTTCCGGTCGAGATCGCGATTGAGCCGCGTGGCCTCGGCGTGCGCCCGCGCGTTGCTGATGCCGGTGGCGGCGATGCCGAGGAGTGCCGCGAGGAACTCACGCTCCTCGACGTCCACCGCCGGACGCGCAGGCTTGGCAGTGGCGAGCAGGCCGACGCTCGGCGAGACCCCGATCGGCAACTGCTGCGGCAGCCCGAGCTCGCTGGCGCGCGACGCGTCGAACGGGGATCCGACGCGCGCGTCGGGCACGCCGCGCGCCATGGCGACGCACAGCCCGTCGCCGTTGTCGATGGCGATGACCGCACGCGTGACGAGCAGGCGCCCCATCACGGTGCGCAGGAGGTGCTTCAGGAGGTTGTCGAGATCGAGCGAGGCATGCAGCAGCTGCGCCGATTCCAGGAGGGACTCGAGGCGGCTGACGGAAACGTGAGGCACGTGCCTACTTCTGGATGCGTTTGAGGAGGCGGAGGCGGTTGCGTTCGCCCGGGACGATCTCGTACGAGACCTCGTCCATCAGCGACTTCATGACGCGGAGGCCGAGGCCGCCGGTGCGGCGGTCGTGGACCATCTGCTCGACGGGCGTTGTCGGCACGACGGTGGGGTCGAAGCCCTCCCCTTCGTCCACCACCTCGATGCGCAGCGTGGCGGCATCGAAGGTGGCGCGCACGGTCACTTCCTTGTTGCTGTCGTGGCCGTGGGCATGTTCGATGACGTTGGCGCAGGCCTCGTCGACGGCCAGCTCCAGCTTGGCGACATCGTCGTCGGCAAGACCTGCCTGCGAGCCGACGTTGGCGACGAACTCCCGGATCAGCGCCAGGTGCTCGGTCGCCGAGGGCACTGTCAGGGTCAACGTCCGCTCGAGGGAGGTCATGTCGTTCATGCCTCGCGGGTGGGTACGGATGCGAAGCGCTGGACTGCGTCGGGTACGGTGTCGACCATGTCGTAGATGGCCTGGAACCCGAGAATCTCGAAGATCTGCCGGACTTTCGGGCTGAGTCCGCAGATCTTGAGGTCGCCGCCGAGCTCGCGGATCTGCTCGATGAAGCCCATGAAGACGCCGAGTCCGGCCGACGAGATGTAGGTCAGCTTCTCACCGTCGACCACCAGGCGCGCCCTGTTGGCGTCGAGCTCGGCCTGGATGGCCTGCTCGAAGACGGGCGCAGTATGGGCGTCGAGGAAGCCCTCGAGATGCAGCACCGACACGTCGCCTTCGGCGGTTCGGTGCACCTTGAACGGGTGAGGCATCAGAATTCCTCGTCCGAATGGCCGTAAGTGTAGACGTAAAGCTCAAGCTCGGCCACCCTTCCACCGCTTATCATACGGCCGCCGATGTCGGTCATCTCACTGCTTTCCGGACCTGCGCTCGTGATGGCGCCGATGACCAAGGGCGGCAACCTGCCCTACCGCCGGTTGTGCCAGGCCTTCGGCGCCACCGTCACGATGAGCGAGATGGCCGTCGTGCGCAGCCTGCAACATCGACGCCGCGCCGAGTTCGCGCTGATCCAGCGTGCCCCGGACGAGCGCTGCTTCGGCGTCCAGCTCGCGGGACGGTCGCCGGAGGAACTCCGCTGGGGCGCCGAGCTGATCGCGTCGCGCGGTGCCGACTTCGTCGACCTCAACCTCGGCTGTCCAATCGACGAATTCACGCGTCGTGGGCTCGGTTCGGCTCTGTTGCGGCAGCCACGCCGCATCGAACGCCTCGTTGCCGCCATGAAGACCGGCGCCGGACCGCTGCCGGTGACGGTCAAGATTCGGCTCGGCTGGAATGAAGACGAGCGAAACGCGGTGGATGTTGCACGCGCGGCCGAGGCAGGTGGGGCGGATGCCCTCACCGTACATGGTCGGACGCGCAGCGCGCGCTATCGGTTCGCTGCCGACTGGACGGCGATCGGTGAGGTGGCTGCGGCAGTAAGGATTCCCGTCGTCGGCAACGGCGACATCCTCTTCCCCGAAGACATCGAGCGCAGCCGCGCCATCTCCGGCG
>JAEZCY010000063.1 GCA_023429845.1 Acidobacteriota bacterium | reverse complement strand
GCCCGGGCTCGCCGTTGCCAAGGCCGAAGCGCACGCCGGCCGCGCCGAAGGAGTCGCCGGCGCTCGCGGCGGCGTACGAGGAGGGGCGTCGAGCCCTGGCAGCCGGCCGCTTCGCCGAGGCGCAGCGAGCGTTCGAGACCGTGGTGGCCCAGCAGCCCGATTTCCGCGACGCACCGGCCCGACTCGAGGACGCACGGCACGGGCAGGCCGCCGCGCGCGAGAAGGCGCTCGCTGAGGCTCAGGCGCTCGAGGCAAACGGCGATTGGACGCGCGCCGTGGCCGGGTACGAGCGTGCGGGCGCCGCCGCCCAGGCGGCAGCCGCGCGCTCGAAGATGACGGCAGCCGGCGACGACGCCTACCGCAAGGCGCGGCAGTTCGATGCTCGCAGCCGTGCGGCCGACGCGATCCCGTTGTATCAGCGGGCGGTCGAGTGGCTGCCCGATTCGGATGCGCGTCGGGCGACGGCCCGCGACCGCCTCACCGCGTTGAAGGGCGGCGGGCAGTGACAGACGCCGAGCTCGACGCACGGCTCGCCGAGTTGCTCGTCTCGAGCAAGGCGCTCGACAAGTCGCGTGTCGACACGGCGGCGGTCTACCGGGAGGCCCGGGGCGGCACGCTCGCCGGCGCGGTGCTGGCGCTCAATCTGGCGCCCGACAAGGTCGTCCGCATGCTGCTCGAGGAGATCACGGGCATCAAGACGGTGGATCCGTCGCTGATGACCGTGTATCCGGACTTCCTCGAACGCGTGAACACGCTGGTGCCCGCCAAGGTCTGGCTGTCGATGATGGCCTTTCCGGCGCAGATGGAAGTCAACAGGCTTCACGTCTGCCTGCTCAACCCGACGGACACGCGGTATCGCCGGTGCCTCGAGTCGCTGTCGGGCTGTCAGGTATTGCCGCTGCTCGCGACGGAGCCGGCGGTGACCGCGGCCCTGCAGCGACACTATGCGTCGCACGGGGCCGGCTCGATCCGCTATTCGGGCGAGGCGTCGCTGTCGGTTGCGGAGTCGGCCTACCAGCATGCGCTGGCCGTGCCGTTCGGTGACTACGTCGATGCCGCTGCGTCGTTTGCCAATCGCACGCGCGACACGCTGGGCGAGGGCGTGCAGGGGCTCGAGTTGTTGGCGCGCGAACCGGTGATCATCCGCCTCGTGCACCAGATCATCGTGCGCTCGGTCGAGGCCGGCGCCAGCGACATCCATGTGGAGCCGGCCGAGGGCCGGCTGCGCGTGCGCGCCAGAGTCGACGGCGCCCTCCGCGTGCTGCACGACCTGCCGCCCTCCGTGATCCCCGGCGTCACGGCCCGCCTCAAGGCGATGGCGGACGTACCGCTGACCGCGGCCACCGCACCCATCGACGCGCGCATCGGGTACGACCTCGTGTGGGGACGCCCGGTCGATCTCCGCTTCTCGCTCGTGCCGTCGATCTCCGGCGAGAAGGTGGTGATGCGCGTGCTGGACCGCGCCCGGCAGCGCCGGGACCTCGGCGACCTCGGGGTGGACGACGAGACGCGCCTGCTGCTGGAAGACGCCTCCGATCTGCCGAACGGCCTGCTGCTGGTGACTGGTCCGACCGGCAGCGGCAAGAGCTCGACGCTCTACGCGCTGCTCGACCGCCTCAACACGGAGGACGAGTGCATCCTCACCGCGGAAGACCCGGTGGAGTCGCGCATCCTCGGCGTGACGCAGGTGCAGTGCGATGCGGAAGAGCTGACGTACGCGACGGCCCTGCGCAGCTTCCTCCGGCAGGATCCCGACGTCATCATGGTGGGCGAGGTGCGCGACGCCGAGACCGCCGACATCGCGCTCAAGGCGGCGCTCACGGGGCACATGGTCCTTTCGAGCCTGCACACGAACGACGCGTCCGGTGCGGTCCTCCGGTTGCTCAACATGGGGCTGGAGTCGTTCATCGTCGCCTCCGCGCTGCGGCTCGTGGTCGCCCAGCGGCTGGTGCGCCGCCTGTGTCGCGAATGCAGCACCCCGGCCGACATCGACGTGCGGACGCATTCGCTCACCGCGCCGTTCGAGCGGCTGCATCATCACGGCCGCGTCACCATCCGCGAGCCGCGCGGATGCCAGGCGTGCGGCGGCGCCGGTTACCGCGGGCGCACTGGCATCTTCGAGGTGCTGAAGATCTCCGCCGCGATCGAGGACCTCGTGATGCGCCGGGCGTCGGTGTCGGAGATCCGCCTCCAGGCCTCCCGTGACGGCATGCGCACGCTTCGTGAGGCGGCGCTCGTCAAGGTGCTCGCCGGCGAGACATCCCTGGCCGAAGTGGTCGAGCACACGGTCGCTGTCGACGCTCCCGCTGCCGTTCCGGTCTGATGCGAATCACATCCGCCATGACGATTGGTGCCGCCGCGACCGACCGCGGCCCGGTGCGCGAGGTGAACGAGGACCGCGTGCTGTGCGAGGACCGCTACGGCCTGTACGTGGTCTTCGACGGTGTCGGCGGGCACAACGCCGGCGAGGTCGCCGCGCAACTGGCCCTCGAGACCGTTGCCGGCTACATCGCGAGGTCGGCGGGCGCGGAGGACGACACGTGGCCGCTCGGCTGGGACTCGCGCTTCTCTGCCACATCCAATCGCTTGCGGACCGCGGTGGTGCTGGCCAACCAGCGCGTACATCTGGCGTCGCAATCGGACCCGGCCCTGCGCGGCATGGCGACGACCGTGGCCGCCGTGCTGGTGTCGCAACAGGTGATCTCCTTTGCGCACGTCGGTGACAGCCGGATCTACCGGCTGGAGCCCGGACCGTGCCGCCAGTTGACCGACGATGACGCGGCGACGGTGGATCAGCTCGACGCTGACGGCGAGCGCATCGGTTCGCGCCGCGCGCTGACGGCTGCCCTGGGTGCGGACGCCGACGTGGCACCCTCGATGGCGGAGATGCCGGCGCCCTCGTCGCCGATGCGGCTCCTCCTGTGCAGCGATGGCCTGCATGGAGTCGTGGGGGTCGAGGAACTGGATCCGTCCGTGTGTGCCGGCGCCCCGCGAGCGGTCGCCGAACGGCTCGTGGCACTCGCCATCGACGGCGGCACGCGCGACAACGTCAGCGTCCTCATCGTGGACGTGGGAGAGAGAACGTGAACATTCCTGCCGGCCTTCCGGACTTTCGGGAGTCCCTTTTCCGGCGCGCGACCTTCCAGCGGCGCGGCCCGCGGGCGGCGTTTGCCACATCGATTCTGCTGGGATGCGCAGTGTTCGGCGTTGCCGTGCTCCCCGTCGCCGTGCAGGCGCAGCGGCCGATGCAGGCCAAGGACCTGCAGCCGTTCAAGAGCATGGTCTACAACGTCGCCTTCAGCTATCCGAAGAAGGACTGGGTGGCGGTGCCGGCCGCAGGAGGCAACATCGCACTGCTGATGCACAAGAAGGGCGAGGCGAGCCTGGCGCTGGACTTCCAGCTGCTGCGCGTCGCTCTGGCGCCAGACGAGATCGACGACACGTTCAAGGAGATCGAGCTGGAGGTGCTGGCGCAGCGCGCGCCTCATGCGCGCGTGCTGAGCAGCGAACTGAGCGACATCGACGGCAACAAGGTCGTGGTGATTCGGTACGGCGCCAGCGGGCTGACCGGCGATCTGGACGTCACGCAGTACAGCGTGGTGAGCGGCGCGTCCCTCTATCGCCTGACGTGCGCGGCGACGCGCGCGAAGGCTGCCGTTCACGCGCCTGCCTGCGAGACCGCCGCCCGGACGCTCGTCGTCGGCAAGTCGTGAGCGCGGCGCCGCGCGTCACGGTTCTGGGACCGAGCGGCCAGCACGTGGGTGTCGTCGTCGAGGCGCGCACCGCGTGGACGCGCATGGTGGGCCTGCTCGGCCATCGCACGCTGCCGCGCGGCGAGGGTCTGCTGCTCGCGCCCGCGTGGTCGATTCACACGTGGTTCATGCGATTCCCGATCGACGTCGTGTTCCTCGACGCCGAGCAGCGGGTGCTGCGCGCGTATCCATGCCTGCCGCCGTGGCGTCTCGTCTCGGGCACGCGCAAGGCGCGCAGTGTTCTCGAGTTCGGCGCCGGCACGCTCGCCACGGCGCCGCTGCAACCGGGCGACCAGGTGCGCTGCCTACGTCACGCCGCTACGTAGGCGTCGGGCCCCGCCCGACGCGCAGGCGACGGTGGCGATCGTAGGCGTCGGGCCCTGCGCAACGCGCAGCGACCATGGCGATACGTAGGCGTCGGGCCCTGCCCGATGCGCAGGCCATGCCGGTACGTAGGCGTCGGGCCTTGCCCGACGCGCAGGCGCTCCCGGCGTCGCGGCACGGTTGCTGCACGTCTGCCGGTCATGCCGCATCGACTGGATGGATGGCACTACGCTTCGCCCGGGGCGTACTTCGTCACCGTCTGCACCAGTCATCGGCGCCCGCTGTTTGGTCTGGTGGATGGCGAGGTGGTGAGGCACTCGCCGCTGGGCCGCGACGTCGCAGCGCAACTCGTTGAAGTGATTGGCACTCGCGGCGGCCTGCATCTCGACGCGTTCGTCGTGATGCCCGACCACGTGCACATGATCCTCCGTCAGTCAGGCCAGTGCGCCAGCACGCACCGCCTCGATTGGGTTGTCGGGCAGTTCAAGGGGCGGACGACGCGGATTGCGCGGGAGCGTGCAGTTGTTGCGCGGGACGCCTCACTCTGGCAGCGCGGATTCTTCGATCGCATCGTTCGCTCTGGGGCGGAACACGACGCGCTGACGCAGTACATCGAGACCAACCCATTGAGATGGACGCTGAACCGCATACCGAAGATCTGACGTCGTCCGCCATCCCGGTACGTAGGCGTCGGGCCCCGCCCGACGCGCAGGCGCGCATGGCGATACGGAGGCTTCGGGCGGGCCGCACGCCCGACGTGCGCGAGGGTACGGGGCGTCGTCCGCCGGGCCAAGGCCCGGCGGCTACGTAACTCCAGGCGACGTAACTCCAGGACGGCGGCTACGAACGGCGGACGACGCGCAGCGGCAGTTTCGTGAAGCCGCCGGTCGGATATTGCGCGCGCGTGGGTTCGCGGCCGTCGACGGGCTCGATGCCAGACATGGCGTCGAGCAGCGCGTTCATCACCACGTTCAGTTCGAGCCGCGCCAGGGGCGCGCCCGGGCAGTCGTGGATGCCCGCGCCGTAGAGCAGGTTCATGGCCGGATCGCGATCGAGTCGGAACTCGTCGGGATCGCCGAAGACCGCTTCGTCGCGATTGGCCGACGCCCAGAGGACCGAGACGCGTTCGTGCGGCTCCAGTGCTCGCCCGCCGAGTTCCACGGGACACGTCGTGATCCGCCGGTTCGCGATGAGCGGCGCGTGGATGCGCAGGATCTCGTCGATGCCGCGCGGCAGGTCGTCGCGACACCCTCGCAGGTGGGCCTGCACGTCCTGGTTCATCGCGAGGTAGTGCGCAAGGATGCCGACCGATGCCGCGATCGTCCCGAGTTCGCCCACCGTCCAGTTCCGCACGATGCTGACGATCTCGTCATCCGTGATGAGGCGACCGTCTACCCGCTCGCGGCAGAGTCGCGTCGTCGCGTCGTCGGGCGCCGCGTCGCCCGCCTGTCGGCGAGCATCGAGTTGCGCGCGGATGTAGCCGTCGAACTCGAGAGCGATGCCGGCCATCGCCTCGCGATCGCCCGAGAGCGTCGCGTGCTGGTTGCGTCGCACCCACTTGCGCAACGGCTCGTGCAGCGAGCCCGGCCATCCCATGAAGGCGCACTGCACCTGCTGGGCGAAGGGCTCGGCCAGCAACTCCATCACGTCGGCCTCGCCGTCAGGCAGTCCAGAGACGAGCACCCGCGCAATCACCGTGCAGGTCGGCTCGAATGCGGCGACGGCCGCCGGTGTGAAGTACCGGTCCACGATCTCGCGGAACGCCGTGTGCTGCGGCGGGTCCATGCCGTTGGGCACGGCCACATGGGTGGACACGGCGTTGCTGAACGAGTCGGGATCGTGCAGCACGCGCAGGACATCGGCGTGGCCGAACACCGACCAGTGCAGGTACGTGCTGTGCGCCACCGGGCAGCGCTGCCGCATCGCGTCGTACGCCGCTATCTGATCCTGCCGCACCTCCGCAGCCCGCGGATCCCACTCGTTGCGCCGGGTGTCGTTGCTCACGGGCCCACGCTATCGTCACCCGACGCATCGAAGCAACAGCGCCGACGCGGTACCATCCGCTCATCATGTCCACTCGTCGCTTCGCCGGCCTCTCGTCTGCCCTGCTGATGATGGTCTTGTGCCTTCCGCTTGGGGTTGCCGGGTGCGGTGACCGGCGCCCGGATGACGCAGCCGCTGCGAGTGCGGAGGCTCACGCCGCTGCCGATCACGGCGAGCCGGCCGCGGCTCATGCGCAGGACGCGCAGCCGACGGGCGCCATGGCCTTGATTCCGCCTGGCCCTCCGACCAATCCCGTCCAGGCCGAAATGCGGCTGCTCAACGAGGCCATGCGTGATTGGGTCACGGCAGTCGCTCAGAACAGCCTGGCCGCCATTCCAGCCGGCATCTCACGAGTCCATGCGGCGCGCGAAGTCACCGACTCGGCATTGAAGCGGGGCGAGTACGTGCCGCCGAAGGGCGGCAAGCCGGCGCTCGCCGCGTTCATCGAGCAGGACGAGGCCTTTCATGACGAACTCGTGACGCTGCTGCGCGCGGCCCGTGCCAACGATCTCGAGGCCGCCACCAGGCAACTCGGCGTCGTCATGCAGGGGTGCACGAGCTGCCACACGGCGTTCCGGTTCGACATCGGCACGAGCGCCGCGAAGTAGTAGCATCGGCTCCCCGATGTCCGCATTTCGTCTTTCCGGATGGCTCGTCACCTCGACGATCGCACTTGCCGTCGCGTTCTCGGTGAGCACCGTGCCCGGCCACGGACAGGCCCGGCAGCAGGAGGCCGGTCACGACTGGGGCCCCTGGCTCGAGGACGACGCCCCGTTCTTCTCGTCGGTCGTGGACGCACGCCGCGCCGGCGCCACGCTACCCGCCGATAACCTCTCGCCACGCGCGCTGGTGCTGCGCGCGGGCAACGGCCTCTGGCTGGCGTTCGACACGGACCTGTTGCGCGTGGCGGCGGTGTGGGAAGGCGCCGGCGTCACGCCGACGGCCCTTGCGCCCGGCTCGTATCACGCTCCCGACCGCAAGACGGCGAACGGCCAGAAGAACCTGCCGGAGCCTGACGGCTCCGTGTGGCTCGCCAACGGCATCTATCCCGGCTGGCAGGCCGGCGAACAACCGTCGCTCGCCGACCCGCGCGAGCCGGCGCCCTCCCAGGAGGAGGTCGGGCGCGGCCCGGTCGATCCCGCGTTGGCGCGGTTCACGGCGATACGTTTCACGCGCGACGGCGCCGTCCTCGAGTACGACGTGGCTGGAACGCCGGTGCAGGAACTGGTCGCGACCGCCCCGGTCGCCCGTTCCCGCCACGCGCTCGTGCGCCATCTCGAGATCGGACCGAGCAGCCGGACGCTCTGGCTGCTTCTCGGCACGCCAGCGCCGGGGACCGACGTGGCTCTGAGCGTCAGGGCCGAACGGGCTGACGCGTCGACGGCGTCGCCTGCGCGAGCGTCGCAGCGGCCCGATCGTCCCGCTCTCGAAAGCCTGGCGGGGCCCAACGGGTCCACGGTGAGGGCAGTGCGAGTGCCGCCCCACGACGGCACCCTGCGTCTGGCGATCGCGGTAGCGACGGGCGGCCCGGCGCCCACCGTCACGCCGCGCGCCATTACCGCGGCCGCGAGCACGCCGCGCTGGTCGCGGGAGATCATCACAGCCATAGACGCGTCACCGAACACTGACGCATACGTGGTGGACGACGTAGCGCTGCCGACCGACAACCCGTGGCGCCGCAACGTGCGGTTGAGCGACATCCAGTTCCGCGACGACGGCACCGGCGTGGTCGTGACGCTCGACGGCGACGTGTGGCTGGTGCGCGGCCTCGACGACGCCCGCGGCGTCGCGCGCTGGAAGCGCTTCGCGTCCGGGCTGCACGAGCCGCTCACCGTGGCGATTCGAGAGGACCGGATCTACGCCTTCGATCGGAACGGCGTCTGGCGTTTGGTCGACGTCGATGGTGACGACGAAGCCGACCGCCACGAGCTCTTCTCCAATGCGTTCGCGCAGACCGCCGACACCCGTGAGTTCCCGAGCACGATCCGGCTGGGGCCAGGCGGCGAGTTCGTGATCGCCAAGGGCGGGCAGGAAGCGACGACCATCGGCAAGCACAACGGCAGCGTTCTGCGGCTCTCGGCTGACGGCCGACGCGCGACGGTGCTCGGCCATGGCCTCAGGCAACCCGAGATCGGCGTGCATCCGATCACCGGGCTCGTCACGGCAAGCGATCAGCAGGGGCACTACATCCCGAGCACGCCGCTGCACATCGTGCGCGACAACCAGTTCTACGGGTTCCTGAGCGACGTGCTGCCGAAGGAGGTCTACCCGGCGCCGATCGCCGCGCCCCTGACGTGGATCCCGCACGCCGTGAACGCCTCCGGCATGTCGCAGGTGTGGCTGCTCGACGCGCGAATGGGCCCGCTGGACAACGGCCTCGTGCACATCGGCTACAACCGCCCCGAGCTGTTCCGCGTGCTGCTCGACGCCGACCGTGCGATGCCGCAGGCCGCGGTCGTCAGCCTTACCTCGGCGTTCGACATCCCGCCGCTCAACGGATCGGTCAACCCTGCCGACGGACAGCTGTACATCGCGGGCTTCCAGATCATCGGGTGGGGCACGACGGCCACCAGGCTGGCCGGCCTGGCGCGCGTACGCTACACCGGTCGGCCCGTGACGGTGCCCCGGCAGGTCACGCCGATGCGTGAGGGTGTGCTCCTGCGCTTCGACGTGGCGCCGGACCGACGCATCGCCGAGGACGCAGCCAACTACGCCTTCGCCTCGTGGCAGTACAAGCGCACGTACCGATACGGATCACCGCAGTACAAGGCGGACGGCACCACCGGCATCGACCGATTGACGCCGAGCCGCGCCTACGTGTCGGCCGATGGCCGCGCCGTCTTCGTGGCGGTGCCCGACATGCGGCCGGTGATGCAACTCGAGGTGGGGTGGACCCTGCGTACCTCCGACGGGCTGCCCGTCGAGGGGCGCGCCTACACCACACCGTATGCGCTCGAGCCCTTCATCCCGCGCGCGGAGGGGTTCGGCGATGTCGTGCTCGACCTGACGCGACGCGAGGCCACTGTGCCGGCGCCGGCCGGTGAGGTGAGCGTCGATGAGGGGCGTGCGGTCTTCGTGAAGTACGGCTGCCTGGCCTGCCACGCCACCGAACGTGGCGGCGCACAGAAGCTGGGGCCGCCGCTCGCCGGCGTGTACGGGACGACGCGCAGGTTCTCCGAAGGCACGCCGGCCGCCGTCGTCGACGACGCGTATGTGCGCCAGTCGATCCGCGAGCCTGCCGCGGCCATCGTCGAGGGCTACGACCGCGGCGGCACCGGGATGCCGAGTTTCGCCGGTGTGCTCACCGATGAACAGGTCGAGTCGCTGATCCTGTTCATCAAGAGTCTGAAATAGCGGCGGCATCGGCGCCGGTGACGTGCAGGAGAGGGGACTGATCGTGAAGGTGTTCCGGCTGCAACTGTGGGTGCTCGTCGGCGTCGCGTGC
>JAEZCY010000043.1 GCA_023429845.1 Acidobacteriota bacterium | reverse complement strand
ACACGCGCCTGCCCCTCCGGCGTGCCGCCCCGGATCGACTTGCGCGGCGATCGCCAGTCGCGCACAATCAACGGGTTCGAGTTTCCCTACGCATCGAGGAGGCAGCGTGATCGGTTGGCAGACGTCGGCGTTCAGCGCCATGCTGGCAGGGCTCGCCGTTGCGCTCGCACTCGACGCAGCCGGCGCGCAGGCGCCGTCGGCGGCGACCGTCGTCAGCTGTGAGGGCGTGCTCACGGCAGAGGAGGCCACGACGATCGTCGGCGAGTCGTTCGGAGCGCCTGCGGTGGATCAGCCGCGCCCCGGCTTCACGCGGTGCGAGTGGCAGGGGCCCGACTCGAACTTCGGCTTCACGTTCGCAAGCCTGCAGGCGCTGAAGGACGAAGAGAGCACGCCCGAGCGCAGCTTCGAAAGCGAGGTCTCGGCGGTCGAGAACGACGACCGCAAGCGCGAGTCGATCGACGATGTCGGCGTCGCAGCCGCGCTCGTCGATCTCGGCGACGACGCGCTGCTGATTGCGGTCCAGCGCCCCGACGGCGTGGCGCGGATGGTGCTCTACAAGGTGAGTCGCGACAAGGCATTGGCCCTCGCGCGCGCCATCGCGGCGCCCTGACGCCGCCGGGTCCGTCGGGCGAGAGCCGGGCGGCTACGTAACGCGAAACGACCGGTACGGACTGCGAAGGGACGAGTACGTACTGCGCGAGGACGGACACGGACTGCGATACGAACCGGCGCGAGTCATTCCCCCGCCGTGGCGGCGCTGCGGACGAACGCCTCGATCTGCTCGGCGCCCATGGCGCCGGCGGTTCGCGCGACCTGGGTGCCCCCGTCGTAGACCGCCAGCGTCGGGATCGAGCGGATGCCGAGCCGCGCCGAGAGGTCGGCCACTGCGTCGGTGTCGACCTTCACCACGAGCAGCCGTCCGGCATTGCGCTGCGCAACAAGCGCGACCTGCGGCGCGACGACCCGGCACGGTCCGCACCACTCGGCCCAGAAGTCCACAAGTACCGGCAGGCGCGAGCCGGCCACCAGCGCATCGAACAGTGCCGACGACCCGACCTCCACGGGCGTCGCCGGTGGCGCAATTGCCGTGTGGCAACGCCCGCAGCGCGTCGATTGCCCCAGCGAACCGTACGCGAGGCGGTTCGCAGCCCCGCATGACCCGCAGGACACGACCAGCCCGCGCTCATCGACCCGCACGCTCGACATGCTCACCTCCGCTGCAACGGCCGCCGCGACGCCGACGCCTGATCCTATGATGCACCGCTCGCCTCGGTGCGCCAGCCGTATGTAGCCGTCGCCCCCGGCGACGGATTGACTCACCGTCATGCGTAGCCGTCGCCCCTCGGACGACGGGCTGACCGTCGGGCAGGGCCCGACGGCTACGTACGGCACGGCCCGACGGCTACGTACGGCACGGCCCGGCGGCTGCGCCTCGGTGTCTGCCCTTGCCGAATTTTCGGCGGTCGGTGCGGAATATCCCCAACGCTGTTCTCCCTGCTGCGCAGTGCCTGGGCCCGCCCAGCCGCGCCTGCGTGTGGCCCGGATGTTGCCTCAGCAGGAAGCGGCCCGTGTGCCATACGCCGGCGAGCTTGCGTTGACGACAGCCACTTCCAGCACCATCGATTGCGCCGCGGCCCTGCCGCGCAGCGCGGTTCTATGCCGCCACTGCGGTGACGAATGCGCGTCCGACGGTGTGAGCACGTCGGCCGGCGACTTCTGCTGCGCAGGGTGCGCGTCCGTGTTCTCGCTGCTTCAGGCGCACGGCCTCACCCAGTTCTACGCGTGCGAACCAAGGGCCGGCACGTCGCAACGCGCCGCCAGCCGGCACGACACGGCCCGCTTCGTCGCGCTCGACGACCCGGCGGTCGCCGCGCGCTTCATCGACGGCGACGACGGGACGTTCACTCACGCGATGTTCTCGGTGCCGTCGCTGCACTGTGCCTCCTGCCTCTGGCTGCTCGAGCAGTTGTGGCGCTTCGACCCCGGCATCGGCCGGAGCGAGGCCGACCTCATGCGGCGCACCGTGCGCGTCGCCTTCCGATCCGGCCAGACGACGCTGCGCGCGGTGGCCGAGCGTCTCGCCTCGCTCGGCTACCCGCCCGTGCTCGACGCGGAGCGCCAGGCGGGGCGCATGCCGTCGGCTCTTCGCGATCTGTACCTGAAGCTCGGTATCGCCGGGTTCGCGGTCGGCAACATGATGCTGTTCAGCATCCCGCGCTACGCCAACGGCGCCCCGCTCGAGCCGGCGTTTCAACGGCTGTTCGACGCGCTGAACGTCCTGTTCGCCATCCCGGTGCTCCTCTACAGCGCGTCGGGGTTCTTCACGGCCGCGTGGAACTCGCTGCGCATGCGTGCGATCACGCTCGACGTGCCCATCGCCCTCGGACTCGTCGCCCTCTTCGTGCGGAGCCTGTGGGACATCCTCACGCGCAGCGGCGAAGGCTTCCTCGACTCGTTCGCGGGCCTGGTCTTCTTCCTGCTCATCGGGCGCCTGTTCCAGCAGAAGGCATTCGATCGCATCGCCTTCGATCGCACGGTGCGCTCGTTCCTGCCGCTGTCGGTGCGGGTCCGCGCCGGCGGCACGATGGCCATGCGGCGCATCGAGGACCTGTCGCCCGGCGACGTCATCCTCGTTCGCCCGGGCGAGGTGGTGCCGGCCGACGCGCGGCTGCTCGACGACAGTGGGCGGATCGATCTCGCGTTCGTCACCGGGGAGCAGGACCCGCAGTCGCTGCAGGCCGGCGCGACGGTCGGCGCGGGCGGCCGCGTCGTCGGCGAGGCGTTGCACCTCGAGGTGGTGCGTCGCGTCTCGGCAAGCCGCCTGGCCGAACTGTGGAACAACCCGGTGTTCAGTGCGCGTCCGTCCCACTGGCTGTCGGACGTCACGGCGCGTTTCGGCTACTGGTTCACCGTGGGCGCGATCGCGCTTGCCGCGCTCGGCTTCTGGGCGTGGTGGCCCGACGTGCGCATGGCGGCGCAAGTGGCCACGGCGGTCCTGATCATTGCCTGCCCCTGCGCGCTGACGCTGGCCGCGCCGATCACGCTCGGCACCGCGCTCGCCAAGCTGGGTGAGGCGGGCGTGTACCTGAAGCACGGCGCCGTCGCGCTCGACCTGAGTCGCGTGGACACGATCGCGTTCGACAAGACGGGCACGCTCACGACAGTCGAGGCCGCAGCGGTCGTCGAACTGCACGGCCTCGACGCTGACGACTGGGCGCGCGTGCGCCGGCTCGCAGCCGAATCGATTCATCCAGTGAGCCGCGCCCTGGCGGGCCGCGCCCCCGTCACCGGCGTCGTCGCCGACATCGGCGAGGTGGCGGGGCAGGGCTTGAGCGGCACCGTAGACGGCACGCGCGTCGTGCTCGGGTCGGCCGACTACGTCGCGCGGGAGACAGGCGGCCCGGCGGACGCCGGCCCCGGGCGCACCATCGCGAGCGTTGCGAACCGCCTTGGCTGGCTGCGCCTGGTGACGCCGGAGCGTCCCGGCATGAGTGCCGTCGCCACCTCGCTGCGCGACACGCACGAGACGTGGCTGCTCTCGGGCGATCACGACGGTGAGGCCGCGCGGTGGAGTGGCGCTTTCGGCAGCCGCATGCGGTTCCGCCAGTCGCCCGAGGACAAGCTCGCTGCCGTGCGCGCTCGGCAGGAGTCTGGTCGCCGCGTGCTGATGGTCGGTGATGGACTCAACGACGCGGGGGCGCTGGCGGCCGCTGACGTGGGGATGGCGGTGTCCGACGACACGGCCTGTCTCGTACCGGCGTGCGACGTGGTGATCGGGGGCGACCGGCTGCCGTTGCTGCCGGCCGTTCTTCGCTATGCGCGGCGTGCGCGGCACGCGGTCGTCCTGAGTTTCGCGGTGTCGGTGGCCTACAACGTGGTCGGGCTGTGGCTGGCGCTCACGGGCCAGCTCACGCCTCTGGCCACCGCGATTCTCATGCCCATCAGCTCGATGACCGTGATCGGCCTGGGTGTGGGTGCGATGCGCGTGCGCGCGCCCGGAGGGCCGGCGTCGTGAGCGTTCTCTTCTTCCTGATCGCTGCAGGCGCCGTGGTCGCCGGCAGCTTCCTGGCGGCGTTCATCTGGGCGGTGCGAACCGGCCAGTTCGACGACACCACTTCGCCGGCCGTCAGGGTCCTCCTCGACGAGACCGGCTCGTCCACTCACCGACCCGAGGCGTGAAGGGTTACCGTCCATGCATGATGTGAATCGACTGCCCGAGTCCGGGCCCGCCGCGCTGCGCGATGCCGGTGCGACAGAAACGTTCACGTACGACAACGCGATCGTCCGCAATTTCATCGTCGCGACCTCGATCTGGGGGATCATCGGCTTCCTCGTCGGGCTGATCGTCGCGCTGAAGCTCGTCATCCCCGAGTTCCTCAACTTCATCCCGCAGCTCTCGTACGGGCGCCTGCGTCCGCTGCACACCAACGCGGTGATCTTCGCCTTCGCGGGCTACGCCATCTTCGTGGGGGTCTACTACTCGCTGCAGCGCCTGTGCAAGGCGCGCATGTTCAGCGACGTGCTCAGCACCCTGCATTTCTGGGGCTGGCAGTTGATCATCGTGTCGGCCGCGCTCACGTTGCCGCTCGGCTTCACGACCAGCAAGGAGTACGCGGAGCTGGAGTGGCCCATCGACATCGCGATCACGGCGGTGTGGGTGATCTTCGGCATCAACATGCTCGGCACCATCTACAAGCGGCGCGAGCGGCACATGTACGTGGCGGTGTGGTTCTATCTCGCGACGTTCATCACGGTGGCGCTGCTGCACGTGGTGAACTCGGCGGAACTGCCGGTGAGCCTGCTCAAGAGCTACTCGCTCTATGCCGGCGTGCAGGACGCGCTCGTCCAGTGGTGGTACGGGCACAATGCGGTGGCGTTCTTCCTGACCACGCCGTTCCTCGGGATCATGTATTACTTCATCCCGAAGGCGGCCAATCGTCCGGTGTTCTCCTACCGGCTGTCGATCATCCACTTCTGGGCGCTGATCTTCATCTACATCTGGGCCGGACCGCACCACCTGCTGTACACCGCGCTGCCCGACTGGGCGCAGACGCTCGGCACCGTCTTCTCCTTCATGCTCATCGCGCCGTCGTGGGGCGGCATGGTGAACGGCCTGCTGACGCTGCGCGGGGCCTGGGACCGCGTGCGCGAGGACCCTGTCCTCAAGTTCATGGTGGTCGGCATCACGGCGTACGGCATGGCGACGTTCGAGGGACCGATGATGTCGCTGAAGAACGTCAACGCGATCACCCACTACACCGACTACACCATCGCGCACGTGCACGTCGGCGCGCTCGGGTGGAACGGCGGGCTGACGTTCGCGATGCTGTACTACATCGTGCCGCGCATCTACGGCACGCGGCTGTACTCGGTGCGGCTCGCCAACACCCACTTCTGGATGCTGACCCTCGGCGTGCTGTTCTACTCGGTCCCGCTCTACATCGGCGGCATCACCCAGGCGCTGATGTGGAAGGAATTCACGGCGGACGGCGCGCTGCGCTACGGCAACTTCCTCGAGACCGTCGTGCGCATCCTGCCGATGTACTGGCTGCGCGTCGGCGGCGGCACCATCTTCCTGGTGGGCGCCTGCATCGGCCTGTACAACATGTACCGCACGGCGAAGGGCGGCGTGTTCCAGCCGGTGGAAGAGGCGCAGGCGCCGCCGCTGCAGCCGCTCCGCGCCAGCGGCGAGGGCGCGTGGCACCGCGTGCTCGAGGGTCGGCCGACGCAGTTTGCGCTGCTGACGTTCCTCGCCGTGCTCGTCGGCGGCGTGGTCGAGTACCTGCCCACGGCACTGATCAGCGCCAACGTGCCGACCATCGCCTCCGTGCGGCCGTATACGCCGCTCGAGATCGAGGGACGCGACATCTACATCCGTGAAGGGTGCGTCGGCTGCCACTCGCAGATGGTGCGGCCGATGCGCGCCGAGACCGAGCGCTACGGCGAATACAGCAAGGCGGGCGAGTTCGTCTACGACCACCCGTTCCTGTGGGGATCGAAGCGAACCGGGCCCGACCTGCACCGCGTCGGGGGCAAGTACCCCGACTCCTGGCACTTCCTCCACATGAAGGAACCGCAGGCGACGTCGCCCGGTTCGATCATGCCCGGTTACCCCTGGATGTACGTCGAGAAGCTCGACGACTCGCACATCGAGGGCAAGATCATCACGCTGCGGCGGCTCGGCGTGCCGTATCCCGAGGGTTACGAGACGCAGGCGCGCGGTGACCTGAAGGCCCAGGCGCAGCAGATCGCCGATGGCCTGGCCGCTGCCGGCATGCACGTCCCGCCCGACCGCGACATCGTCGCGCTGATCGCCTACCTGCAGCGGCTCGGCACCGACGTCAAGGTGAAGCCGGTCGCCGAAGAGGCCGCCATCCTGTCCGCGCACGAGGGAGAACGCTGATGTACAAGGAAGTGCTCCGCACGATCGTCGGCATCGAAGTGTTCCCGGTGCTGTCCCTCGTCATCTTCCTGGCCGTGTTCCTGGTGATGCTGGTGTGGGTACTGCGGCTCGATCGCACGCGCCTGGCGACGTACGCCAACCTGCCGCTCGACGGGAACGACGCGCCCCGGCCGTCCACGTCGCCGGCCGCACGCCCCTCCGGAGGAACCCAGCTGTGAGCGAGAAGAAGGACGAACTCCTCAGCCACGAATACGACGGCATCCGCGAGTTCGACAATGCCCTGCCGAAGTGGTGGCTGTATGGCTTCTATTTCACCATCGCGTTCGCGATCGCCTACGGGATCAACTACCACCTGCTCCCGGCGCCGCTCTGGGGACGCCCCGGCATGATCGCCGAGTACGAGGCCGAGGTCGAGGCGGCCGAACGCCTCGCCGCCAACCGGCCGGCGAGCGGGCCGGCCGTGGCGCTCGTCGCGCTGACCGATGCCGAGAGCCTGCAGAAGGGGCAGGCGCTCTACGAGGGCCCCAACCTGTGTCAGGCCTGCCACCGGCCCGACCTAGGAGGCATGGTCGGGCCCAATCTCACCGACGATCTGTGGATCCACGGCTGCACGCCCGCCGAGCTCGTGAAGAACATCGCCACCGGCTTCCCGACGCTGGGCATGCTGCCGTACGGCAGCGGCAGTGCGCTCAGCGACGAGCAGCTGCTGCAGCTGGCCAGCTACATCCTGTCCAGGCGGGACAGCAACCCCGACGCCCCGCGCGCGGCCGACGCCGCCCGCGAGAAGCCCTGCGGCTAGGCAGGCCATGGACACCGAGACCGCGGCGCCGCTTCGCTTCGACGAGGAGCACGAGGCGTTTCGCAATGAACTGGCGAGCGTCGGCCGCGACGGCCGGCGCAAGTGGGTGTACGGGCGCAAGCCTGCGGGGCGGTTCCATACCGCCCGGACGCTCGTCAGCTACGTCCTGCTGGCGCTGCTGTTCCTCGGTCCGTTCATCAGGGTGCAGGGGCAGCCGATCCTGCTGCTGAACGTCCTCGAGCGGAAGTTCATAATCCTGGGGATCGTCTTCTGGCCACAGGACTTCTACCTGCTCGTGCTCTGCGTGCTCACCGGCTTCCTCACCGTGGCACTGGTGACGTCGGCGGTCGGGCGCATCTGGTGCGGCTGGCTGTGCCCCCAGACGGTGTTCCTGGAGATGCTGTTCCGCAAGATCGAATGGGCGCTCGAAGGCTCGGCGCAGCAGCAGGTGCGGCGCGACCGGGCGCCGCTGACCCTGGACACGTTCTGGCGCAAGGCGCTCAAGCACGCCATCTACTTCGCGCTCTCCTTCGCGATCGCCAACGTGTTCCTCGCCTACATCATCGGCTCGGACGAACTCTGGACGATCGTCACCGACCCGCCCGCTGCGCACATGGGCGGACTGCTGGCCATCACCGTCTTCAGCCTCGTGTTCTACGCGGTCTTCGCCCGCTTCCGCGAGCAGGCCTGCACGCTTGCCTGCCCGTACGGCCGTGTGATGGGCGCCCTCGTGGACGAGAACACGCTGACCATCACCTACGACCGCTCGCGGGGCGAGCCACGCGCGCGCATGGTCCGCGGCCAGGATCCGGCCGGACATGGCGACTGCGTGGACTGCGCGCAGTGCGTCACGGTGTGCCCGACCGGCATCGACATCCGCAACGGCATCCAGCTCGAATGCGTGGCCTGCACCGCCTGCGCCGACGCCTGCGACGACGTGATGCGGCGCATCCGGCGGCCCGAGGGTCTCATCCGGTACACGTCGGAGGATGCCGTGCGGAGCGGCACGCGCAGGATTCTCACCTGGCGCGTCAAGGCATACGCGGTCGTGTGGCGGGTGCTCCTCGGGACGGCGGTGACGCTCCTCGCGCGCCGGCCCGACCTCGACGTGCTCGTGCTGCGACAGCCCGGCACGCTGCAGACCACGCTCGACAACGGCGACGTGTCCAACTTCTACAACCTGCAGGTGCTCAACCGCAGCCCCCAGGCGTTCACGCTGACATATCGCGTGCTCGAGCCGGTCGGCGGCAGCATCACGCCGCTCGGCGCCATCCACGACGTGCAACCGTTCGGCCTCGTCGAGAGCCGGTTCCTCCTGCGCGTGCCCGCCGCCGCCCTGAAGGGCACGAGCACGCCGGTCCGCATCGAGGTGCGACAGGCAGGGGAGCTCGTCGACACCGTCGAGACGTCGTTCCTCGCCATCACGCAGGAGGCCCGATGAGCGTGCGTTTCCACTGGGGTGTCGCGGTGGTGGTGTTCTACACCGCGTTCGCGTTGAGCACCGTCGGCTTCGTCGTGTTCGCCATGACGCAGGACGTCGAGCTCGTGAGCGACGACTACTACGCCCGCAGCCTCGAGCACGACGCCCACGTCCAGGCGGCGGCCAACGCCGATGCGCTCGGCTCCGCGCTGTCGATCCAGCTGCAGGCCGACGGGCAGGCCGTCCGCCTGCAGTGGCCTCCCGACATGGCGCCGCAGGTGCGCGGCAGCGCGACGATGTACCGGCCGTCGGATGCGAGGGCGGACAGGGCGGTACCGCTCGTGCTCGCCCCGGATGGCACCTTCGTCATCCCGACCACCGGGCTCGCGCCGGGGCATTGGCGACTGAAGCTGCAGTGGCGCGCCGGTGAGCGCGGCTACTACGCGGAACGCGAGCTCAGGCTGCCATGAGCGCGCTGCTCGCCGGTCTCGCCTTCGGCCTCGTCGGCAGTGGACACTGCGCGGCGATGTGCGGTCCGCTCGTCCTGCTGGCCAACCCGCGGCCCGTCGGCCTCGGCGGCGGCAGTCGCGCCTCGCGCGGCGCCCTGGCAGCGCACGCGGCGCTCTACCACGG
>JAEZCY010000026.1 GCA_023429845.1 Acidobacteriota bacterium | reverse complement strand
ACCCTGGCGCGACCGGCGTGTCGAGGTTGTGGAGGGTGACCATCGCGTCACCAACCGGCGCGCCGGTGTCGAGCACGACATCGGAGAGGTCCTGCAGCTTGCGTCCATCCGGCACCCGGCTGCGGCTCGCCTCGCTGTGGGCACGGCTGATGATCGACACCACGCGCACGCCCCGCTGCCGGAAGCCGGCGGCGATCTCGATCGGCACCACGTTGCACCCGCTCGAACTGACGACGAGCGCAGAGTCCTGCGACGTGATGGCGAAGTTGCGGAGGATACGCTCGGCGAGCCCGGGCACGTTCTCGAGAAACATCGCCTGGCGCTGCCCGTTTGCGCCCACAACGAGGTTGTGGAACGTGAGCGACAGCTCGACGATCGGGTTGAACCCCGGGAACGACCCGTAGCGCGGCCACATCTCCTCCACCATGATGCGACTGTGGCCGGAGCCGAAGACGTGCACCATGCGGCCAGCCAGGATGCTTTCGGCAAACCACCCGGCGGCCGTCGCGATGGCCGCTTCCTGGGCCTGGACGGCCTGCACGAGACGGGCGCACTCGCCCAGATACCTCGTCGTGGGGGTCATGGCGTGTGCTCCATCGCACGCCGTGCCGCGCCGATGGCACCCGCGTGATCGCCGAGTGCGGCCGCCACGATCTCGACGCCGCTGCCGTCCGGCCGCCACTCGAACTGCTCCATCCATTCGCGCAGTGGTGTCATCAGCGCGTCGCCTGCATGTGCCGCAATGCCGCCCCCGAGAATGATGCGCGCCGGATCCACCGCGTTGACAATGGAGACGATGCCGGCCGCGAGGTACATGACGCTCGTGCGCCAGACGGCCGTGGCGTCGCTGTCGCCCACCACGTGCGCGGCCACCAGCGCTTCGGTGCTCGCGAACCGCCCGCCCGTCCGCTTCCCGATCGTGCAGTTGCCAATCGCGTCCTCGAGACTGCCCGGCGTGTTGACGATGTCGCGCGAACCCGGCACCTGCAAGGCGATGTGTCCGAGATGTCCCGCGCGGCCGGTGCTGCCCGAGAGCACGCGACCATCACACATGATCGCGCCGCCGACGCCGGTGCCGATCGTCAGCATCACGACGTCGCGGCACTCGCGTCCGGCGCCGAGCCAGGCTTCCCCGACGAGCGCTGCCTGCGCGTCGTTCACCACACGAACCGCAGCGGACCGCTTCAGCGCGGCCGTCCAGTCCAGGCCCTCGAGCACCTCGAGCCGGCCTTTCATCCAGTACACGGCGTCGCCCTCGCGCCGAACGAGCCCGGGACACGCGACGCCAACCGCGTCCGCAGGGCCGATGGCGGCCTCGATCGCGGCGACTTCACGCCCCACGTCGTCTGGCAGACGGCGGGCGGGCGAGTCGTCGGTCGGTACCTTTGCCCGGCGCAGCACATCGCCGGCAGCCGTGATCGCCACGAGCTTCGTCAACGTGCCGCCGATGTCGATGCCGAGCGCGTACCGCTGCACACCGCGATTTCCCTCGTGCAGTGTCGCCATGCTCACGTCCGGGCACTCTCCCGTGGCACGCTCGTCGGCTCGCTCACGCACCACCCACCGTCCACGGCGAGCACCTGCCCGGTCACGAATCTCGATTCCGCCGACAACAGGTACACCACGGCACCGTCCACGTCCTCCGGACGCCCGATGCGGCCGGCGTCGAGGGGTTGCTTCTCGCGGATGTACGCAGCGATCCGCGGATCGGCGGCCGCCCGCTGTGCGCCGGGCGTGTGGATGAGCGAGGGCGCCAGCACGTTGAAGCGGATGTTCATGCTTGCGTAAGAGGCCGCGCTCGCAAGCGTGAGGCCTATGGCGCCGGCCTTGGCCGCTGCGTACGCGTGCGTCGCGAAATGCTCGGGCGACGGCGAGAACGCGAGCACCGAGGCCATGTTCAGCACGGAACCGCCATGCCGCGTCTGCAGGAAGTACTGCGTCGCCGCCCGGTTGGTGAAGAAGAGTGACGACAGGTTCGCATCGATCGTGTACCGCCAGCCGTCGTCGGTCACGCGATCGAGCGGACCATCACCCGCGCGTCGGCCGCTGCCGCCAGCCACGTGGAACACGCCGTCGACACGCCCGAACGCCGCAACGGCCTCCTCGACCGCGCGCACGGCGAGCCGCGAATCGGTCGCGTCGCCACGCAGCACCCGCGTGGCAGCACCCAACAGCTCGACGGCGGCGTCCGCGTCGGCGTCTGGGCGTCCGACCACCGTGAGGAGCGCGCCCTCACGCTCGCAGGCGCGCGCCGCAGACAGGCCGAGCCCGCTCGTGCCACCGACGATGAGAATGGACAGCCCATCGAGGCGCCCCGGGTGCATGCGCGACAGTATCGCCCACCGAATGCCCTTCCGCGCGCGACGCGAACACGACAGACTACCAGGCCATGCCCCGTCCGCTCCGAACCACCGTCGTCGGCAGCTATCCGTTCCCTGCATGGCTGGAACATGCAACCGCGCACCTGGACGCGTTCGGCGAGGACGACGTCACCGAGCTGATCGACGACGCCGTGGCCGTGGCCGTGAAGGACCAGGTGGATGCCGGCCTCGACGTGATCACCGACGGCGAGCAGACGCGCTTCGACTTCAACCTCTCCTTCTACGGCTTTCTCGAGGGGCTGGCCCCTGAACCGCCATCGCCCCGCCGCTTCGGGCCGCCAGGGCACGACCAGCGCGGGCGCCACGCCATCGTCGCAGAGCTCACCGCGCCGCGTGGGCTCGGCACGGTGGACGACTTCACGCGCCTGAGGCGCATCGCGCCGGCGGGAGTCGACCTGAAGGCGAGCGTTCCCGGGCCCTTCACGTTGAGCGGCCGGCTGATTCCGGGCGGACGCTATCGCGACCGCACCGCCGTCGCCGAAGCGCTTGTGCCGATCGTCCGGCGCGAACTCGAGGATCTCGTCGCTGCCGGCTGCCGGGAGATCTGCGTGGACGAACCGTCGATGAGCGTCTACGCGCATCGCGAGGACGCGGCACGACTCGTCGTGCTGTTCAACGAAACGGTCGGGTCCGTCGTCGGCAGGACGCGCCTGTCCACGCATCTCTGCTTCGGCAACTACAAGGGGCGGGCGGTGGCGCCGCGATCCTACGCGCCGCTGTTTCCCGCGTTTCTCGCCGCGCGCGTCGACGAGCTGCATCTCGAGATGGCCAGTCGCGAGTTCGCCGAGATCGAGGTCATCGGGCCGATCGCCGAGCGCATGGACGTGGCCGTCGGCATCATCGACGTGAAGAACTACTACGTCGAGACGCCCGAGGACGTCGCGACACGCGTGCGGCGCTGCCTCGCACACGCGCCGGCGGAACGCCTCGCATTTGCACCCGACTGCGGCCTCAGCCAGACGGCGCGATGGGCGGCGAAGCGAAAGCTCGCCAACATGGTGAGCGGCGTGCGGCTGGTGCGGCAGGAGCGCGGACTCGCATGATCGTCCCAGCCCTGAAGGACGAGGCCCTGCTCGCCGATGTCGCAGCGGCGGACGCGCGCGACGGGCACGTGCGCCTGTGGTGGCTCGGGCAGAGTGGATTCCTCGTGCAGTGGGACGGGCACCATCTGCTGCTCGACCCGTACCTCTCCGACTCGCTCACGGCCAAGTACGCGGCCACCGACAAGCCCCACGCCCGCATGACCGAACGCGTCGTCGATCCAGCCGCGCTCGATTTCGTCGATGTCGTCACCTCGAGCCATGCGCACACCGATCACCTCGATGCGGCAACACTGCTGCCTGTGCTGACGGCGAGTCCCGAGGCCCTGCTGGTGATACCGGCGGCCATACGACCCATCGTCGCCGAGAGGCTCGGAGCCGCCGCGGCCGCTGCCGTCGCGCTTGCCGTCGGCGAAGCCCGCGACGTGGGCCCGTTCCACATCCGCGCCGTGCCGGCCGCCCATGAGGCGCTGGCGCCGGAGTACGTCGGCTACGTCGTGCGGTGCGGCCGCTGGACGCTGTATCACAGCGGCGACACGGTGCTCTATGACGGCATGGCCGAGGAACTGCGCCCGCAGGCGATCGACGTGGCCATGCTGCCGATCAACGGCAGGTCGCCGGAGCGTCGTGTGGCCGGCAACATGAACGCAGACGAAGCGGCGACCCTCGGTCGCGCCATCGGCGCACGGGCGGTGATCCCGTGTCACTACGACATGTTCACGTTCAACACGGCCGATCCGCGCACCTTCGCTGAGGCATGCGTGCGTCTCGGCCAGCGCGGCGACGTGCTCGCGTGCGGCGAGCGCTGGTCCACGGAGCACCTTCCTGCCTGAGCGGTCCGCCTTGCCGAGGCTCAGCCTTGACGCGGTCGCAGCTGCGCATCGAGCCACGCGAACGCGTCCTCCTGCATCCGGACGTCGAACCGGTGCGGCACGTCGTAGAAGAGACTGCGGTATCGATCAGCGATGCCCATCCGCGTGTACACCTCGCCGATGTGCGTCACGGCCGCCTCCATGCCGTCGAGCGGGAACAGCGCATCGCGCCGGCATTGCTGCACGAGGATCGGCCTCGGCGCAGCAAGAGTGAGTACGTCCGGAAGGTCCAGGTGCCGGTGCAGGCCCGGCACGAAATGCACCCACGAATGGGTGTCCACGTGGCGACGCAGCATCGGCCGGATCGTGGACATGAAGCCGACCACACAGCCCGCGGCGATGCGCGGATCGAGCGCCGTGAGGAAGAGTGACCGCCAGCCTCCGAACGAGACTCCGACAGACCCGACGCGGGTCGGATCCACCTCAGGGCGAGTGAGCAGGTAGTCGACGGTGCGCATGTCGTCCCACGCGACGAGACCCGGCCAGCTCATGCCCAGCACGGTGAGCGTCTTCGCGAGCGTGGACTCCTTCGTCCGGCAGACCTGATTGAGCCGTGCCACATCGTCAACGCTGTAGCTGGATCGGTTCCAGCCCGCTGAAAGGTCCGCATCCATCATCACGCGGCGCTCGCCGAACATGAACGCGTCGATTGTGATGACGACGTACCCGCGCTTCACGAGCGCGGTGGCAGTCGGGCGCCCGGCGTAGTTCTCGGCGTGGTAGCTGGTCATCGCCGGGTGATTGCGCCCGAAGTCGATGACCTTCTCCTTGCCGAACAGGAACATTCCGCCATGCGAGTGCAGGTCCACGATGGCTGGCGCACGACCGGTCAGGTTGCGCGGGATGTGGACGTAGGCCGGCACACGGAAGTGCGGCGTCGTGGAGAAGAGCACCTTCTCCCGCACGAAGTCCGGTCCTTCGTAGCGATCGACGACCTCTGGCGACGGATCCACCGGAGCAGGCCTGTAGCCGTACGCGTCGAGGATTGACGCGCGCCCGTTCGCCGTGAACGCATCCACGGAACCGAACCGACCCGTCAGATACGACGCGTCGTAGCCCGCGACAGGATCGATCGCCTCGATGGCGCCGACGTTCGAGCCGAGGTCGGCACGCGCGGGCGTGACCGGGCGCGGCAGGTCGGGCGGCGCGCCGTCGCCGACCGGCTGTCTTCCCACGGCCGTGTGCCGCTGGCCATCGACGACCTGGTCCAATGCGGCGGCAGCCGGCACGGCCAGCAGGGTGTCCATGAACGACCGCCTCGAAACGCCGTGTGGCTCGATCATGAGGCGAGACTATACGTCGTGCGTCGTGGCCCGGGCGCGCTCGGCAGCTCTGGCGAAGGGGTAGTAGACGACCATGGCCAGCACGAGCGACACCACGCCCCAGGCGGCGGCCCGCCAGTCGCCTCCCGTCACGAGGTAGTGCCCGATCACAGGAGGCGTCGTCCACGGCACATTGACGAAGGGCCGCTGCACGAGGTCCCACGACATCAGCAGGTAGCTGCCGGCCGTAAGCAGCAACGCGTTCAGCACGTACGGCACCATGAAGACCGGGTTGAGCACGATCGGCAGCCCGAAGAAGATCGGTTCGTTGATCTGGAACACCTGCGTCGGCAGCGACACGCGTCCGACTTGACGCATTGCCGGATCCTTCGATCTCCAGAGGATGAGTGCAAGGGCAAGCGTGGCGCCCGTGCCGCCGACGTTCACGAACGTGGTGAAGAACCCGTTGGCCGTGATGAACGGCAGCGGCTGTCCCGCCTGCATGGCCGTCACGTTGTCGGCAAGGTACTGCAGGAAGATCGGCGCGACGATCGCGTCGAGCGCGTTGTCGCCGTGGATGCCGACCGACCAGAGCAGGCTCACGAGGCACGCGTACACGAGGATGCCGGGGAGCGTATTCAGCGCGAAGAGCAGCGGTGCGAACGTCGCCTGCACCACCTGGTTGATGTCGATGCCGGCGATGAACCGCAGCGTCCAGAACGCCACCACGAGCACGAGCAGCGGCACGAGCGACAGAAAGGACTGGTACACCACCGACGGCACCGTGTCGGGCATGGTGATGACGATGCCGCGATCGGTGAAGAGCTTCTGCGTGCGGACCGCGATCATCGAGACGAGGATTCCCGTGAACAACCCCTGGGAGCCCAGCCCCTCGCTGCGGAACGCGAGATCGGAGGGGTCGATCTGGATCAGCATGAACACGACGGCGGCGATGGTCGCGCTGACGAGCGGCTCCTGCCCCAGCCGGGTGCCGAGGTCGTGGGCAATTGCGATGCAGACAATCAGGCCGAGTAGTCCGAACGTCGCCGTGACGGGGATCTGGAGCAGCGTGAGCCACGGTTCCACGAGCGCCGCCCACCCGGGCACCGGCAGGTACGACACGACCATGAACAGGCCGCCGATGATCGTCAGCGGCACCACCGAGACCATGCCGGCGCGAATGGCGGACATGTACGTGTGCTCGCCGAGTGCCGTCAGGGCCGGCACGACATGTCGATTGAGGAAGGCAGTGACGCGTGTCACGTCGTCAACGTGGCTGCAGTGAGTGCACCGCGAGCGCGTCGCGGTGCGCGTGCACCTTCTCGAACGCGTCGGCAATGTCGTTGATGTCGGCTCGGGTGCCGAGCAGCATCGCCTGATCGAGCCATACGCCCTGTTCGCGGCAGATCAGCTCGCTGTTCGGCTGGCGTGTTGCTTCGAAGTCGAGCCGTTGGCGCGTACGGGGGAGATACGGGCCGAACGCCCTGTTCCTGAACAGCGGCTGCGCAGGAAGCGGATAGCCATACCCGCCGCTGCACGGGATGCCCTCGGCCACGAGTGCGCTGAGCAGAGCATCGCGCGACACCCCGAACACGCCGGGCTCGACGCGCAGCGTGAAGAGGTGCTGGCTGTGGCGTGTGCACGTGGCGGGCCGCGCCTGCGGGTGGATGCCTGGAAGCGCAGCGAGCCGGTTCGCGAGATGGCGGCCGTTCTCGTCTCGTGTCCGTGTCTGGGCGTCGAGGCGGTCGAGCTGCGAGTTGAGCAGCGCGCCCTGCAGCTCTCCCAGGCGGTAGTTGGCGGAGATGACGTGGTGCTCGTACCAGATGCCGTCGGGGATCCGGCCACAGTTGTGAATCGAGCGGCACATCGCGGCAACCGCATCGTCGTTGGTGGTGATGATGCCGCCCTCGCCGCACGTCAGGTTCTTGCTCGATTGGAACGAGAAGGACGCAGCAGCCCCGAGCGAGCCCGCCGGCCGGTCGCCATCCCTGGCGCCGTGCGCGTGCGCGGCGTCCTCGAGTACGAAGAGCGCGTGGCGAGCGGCGATCGCGCCGATCGCGCCCATGTCGGCAGGCTGCCCGGCGAAGTGCACCGGCACAATCGCCCGGGTGCGGGGCGTGATCGCCGCCTCGACGGCCGCGGGGTCGATGTTGAACGTGTGCAGATCCACGTCCACGAACACGGGAACCATGTTCGCTTCGACGACGGCGCTCGCCGTCGAGAGGAACGTGTACGCCGGCACGATCACTTCGTCGTCTGCCTGCAGTCCGGCCGCCATCAGGGCGATGCGGAGCGAGACAGTGCCGTTGACCACGGCCACGCCGTGCCGGCAACCGTGCATCGCCGCGAAGCGCTGCTCGAACTCGGCCACCTCGCTACCCTGCAGGCGTCCCCACGCGCCGCTGCGCAGGGCCTGCAGCACGCGGGCTTCGTCGCGTGCGTCGAACACGGGCCACGATGGAAACGGCCGTGTGCGCACGGGGGCGCCGCCAAGAACCGCCAACGTCGATGTCACGTCCAATGCTCCTCGTTCCGCGGTCGGGCCTTACCCATGCCGCGAGCCGACCGCGGGGCGTGCGCTACCGCAGCGACGTCCCCATGTAGATGCTGGTCTCGTCGCCAGTGCCGGTGCGAACGAGCTCATGGAAGCCGAGGCGCTGGTAGAACGCATAGGCCCGCGTGTTGCGCGCCCACAACCCGAGATGAACACCGGGTGAGCCCATCTCACGCAGTCGCTCCATCAGCGTCTCCATCATCCGGCGCCCGAGTCCGCGCCCTTGCGCGCGCGGCAGCAGGTCGATGTGCAGATGCGACGGGTACGCGTCGTATGGCTCGGGGCAGAAGTAATCCGGGTGGTGATACCAGTTGTACGCCTGCTGCACGCGCGTCCACGTGGAAGGATCGCCACGCGGATCGGGAAAGCGCGCGACGAGGTCGGGGCGCCATTCACGTTCATAGCGGTCGTGGAACGCTCGCGAGTCGAGCGCAGCCAGCGCGTAGCCGCAGATGCCGTCGGCGTCCTCGAGCACGAGGCTGAGGTCTGGCTCGAACGCGAGGTATGGGCCGACGAACAGGCGGCCGAGCGCGTCGGGATCGTCCCGATAGAGCGGTTCTCCGTCGCCGCCGGCGTTTCCCGTCTTCAGGCACACGTGGTACGCGCCGGCCTGGTCGCCGGGCCGCGCGACGCGGATGCGAGGTGACGTCGCCGCAGGCGTCATGACCGGCCGCTCGCCGGGGTGAACGTTCCGTCCGCATGCGGCGTGAGCAGGCGCTGCAGCCGCGCGACGGTGCCGCCCCGGAACGTGCGCGGGAGATGGAAGTCCGACGTCACGCACACGTTGCCGGCAGGGTCCTCGAGGCGTGCGTCAACAGCGCGTACGAGCAGATCGAGCTCCTCGCGCAGATCCCAGATCCGGCGGCTGAGCGCATGGAAGAGCGCACGGTCGCGCATCGTCGCCAGGCGCGTGCACAGGTCGCGCAGCGCACGGGCCTCCGCTCCGAAGGTCAGGGCGCGCTCCCGCCACGCCGACGACACGTCCGTGAGCGCCCCGGCCGCTCCCGCCAGCAGCGCCTCCGCGCGCGGCCCCTCCTCGTATGGCAGGTAGTAGCAATCGGCGAGCAGTACGAGATCGTCGAACGCCACCGGCCCACCAAGCGTCTCGAAGGCGGGCAGCCATTCCCGCAGGCCCTCGAGATACGCCCGGCGTGCGTCCCACTCGCTGGCGCCGGTCTGGAGAAAGGCCGCGAACGTCCGTACGGCCATGTGGTTGAGCCGGTACTCCGTCTGCGGGTTGGTGAGGATGCCTCGCACCTCGCCGCGCAACTCGGTCGGCCGTCCGGCGTATGGGCCGAGGTACACACGGCGCCCGTCGTAGTCGTTCGCGTGGAGGTTGTCCCAGATGATCGGCTTGCGTCGCAACGTCGTCGCGATCGCCCGCACGTGCTCCACCGAGATCTCGTCCGACACGATCTCGGGCCCCGTCCAGAACACCTCGATCGAGATGTCGAGCGATGCCCCGAGCGTGGCGAGGTAGTCGGCGCCACCCAGTTGCGCGGCGGCCATGCGTCCGCAGTACGGCGTCGGGCAGAACGCCGCCAGGCAGCCCGGCTTGCCCTCGCGCAATGTCGCGAACAGCTCGTTGGCGACGTCGGCCTGCGCCGCGGCGAGCGACCCCCAGCGCCGCAGGTCGTCTGCGGCGATGTCGTCGGGAATGTCGTCGAACAACAAGGCGATCCCGTCGGCACCTGCGGCCATCATCTGCTCGCAGCGCTCGCGGAGGGCACGTCGATCCGCGGATTCGCCGTACCTGATGTCGAGCCCCGGCCCGATGCCGTACAGGAACCGCACGCCACGGGCGTGGCACGCGGTCACGAGCGTCTCGAGCGTCGCGAGGTCGGCGGCCCCGTAGGGCTCGCGCCACGCGGCCCGGTGGTGGAGATCGTCCTTGGGACAATACAGATAGCTGTTCAGCCCGGACGCCGCGATCGTCTCGAAGAGCGCCGCACGTTCGGCGACCGTCCACGGCGGTCCATAGAACCCCTCGATCACACCAGACAGGAACATGCTTGCGCGTAAGGATATGCGGTATCGTCACGGCGCGCGTTCCGCGAGGGGATCTGCTGATGAACAGACGCACGTTTCTCACTGCGCTCGCCGCGGCTCCGGCCGTCGCCGCCCTGCAGCCGCACCGGGTGGAGGCCGCGCTGCCGAAGGCGACGATCACGCGCGTCCGCATCTACCGCCCGCCCGACCTGAATCCGCTCTTCAACCAGAGCAACATGATCGCGACGGTCGAAACCGACGTCGGCATCATCGGCGTCGGTGAGGGCGGCGCGAAGGACACGCTCGAACAGGTCGCCGGCACCCTGATCGGCAGGAATCCGTTCCGCACGGAAGCGATCTGGCAGGAGGCCTACATCGCCTGGTTCTATCCGCCCGGCCGCGAGAAGACGCATGCCCTCGGCGCGTTGGATCTCGCGCTCTGGGACATCAAGGGCAAGGCGCTCGGCCTGCCCCTGCACGAACTGCTCGGCGGCCTGACCCGCGACTACTGCGAGTGCTACGCGACCGGTGGCGCGAGGCCCGCCGGCACGCCGCCGAACACGACGCTCAGCTTGAAGGAACGGGCGCGCGCAACGATGGAAGCGGGATACCGCGCGTTCCGCATGGGAGCGGCCGACGTGCCGATTGGCGGCGTCTTCGACAGCCGCGCCGCGGTGCGCAGGATCGAGCAGGACTGCCGGGCGGTGCGGGAAGGCGTGGGTCCGGATGGCAACTGGTGCATCGACCTGCACCAGAGATTCGACCTCAACGACGCCCTCCGTGCCTGCAAGGCGATGGAGCCCTTCGACCCGTTGTTCGTCGAAGACCCGGTGCGTGACGAGCACGCGCTCACGGACATCCCCAGGCTGCGGCAGATGACGACCGTCCCGCTGACGCACGGCGAGGAATGGGGACTGCGCTGGGACTTCAACCGCCTCGTCGAGAACCACGACATCGACTTCATCCGCGCCACGCTGCCAAACGTCGGAGGCGTGACCGAGTTGATGAAGATCGCGGCGATCTGCGAGACGCACGCCGTCGGCATCATCCCGCACTTCACGGGGCCGATCGCCACGGCCGCGCTCGTGAACTGCCTGTCCACGTTCTCGGGTCAGGTCATGCTCGAGTACAACCACGGCGACCGGACGATCGAATACCTGCCCGAGTACGTCGACTTCAAGAACGGCAAGGTCTACCCGAACGACCGCCACGGCCTCGGCGTGACGGTCGATCTGGCGCGGCTGACGCAAGTCGGCGAGGTGACCGCGCCGGGACGCCGCAACGTGTTCACGCGACCCGACGGGTCGCTGACGCACTGGTGATCGGGGCCGACTACCGCTGAATCCGTGCCGACACGCCCTTGGCGAGCGCCTTCACGTCTTCCACGGTCGCCATCGACGTATCGCCGGGGAACGTCGTGATCAACGCGCCGTGTGCCCAGCCGAGCCGAACGCACTGCTCCGGCGACTCGCCGGTCAGCAAGCCGTAAATGAGGCCGGATGCGAAGCCGTCTCCGCCGCCGACCCGGTCGAGCACGTCGAGCTGCACCGTCGGCGCCGTCACTTTCTCGCCGTTGAACCACGCCACCG
Source organism: Acidobacteriota bacterium (assembly GCA_023429845.1). Classification (GTDB taxonomy): domain Bacteria; phylum Acidobacteriota; class Vicinamibacteria; order Vicinamibacterales; family Vicinamibacteraceae; genus Luteitalea. Next base: position 40,134 of record JAEZCY010000026.1, on the reverse strand, counting down.
CCGACCAGCTGTGACGGTTGGTCGAGTGCACCTCCCGCAGCGTCGTCGCAACGACGCGGACGTTCGGGTAGCGCTCGACCACCTGCTGGATGGTGTCGAAGAAGGCGCTCGTGTCGAGGCCCGACTCCTTGCCGACGTCCGGCCCCTTCACCCCGAGCGACTTCTGCAGGTCTTCCTCGTTGCCGACCAGCACGTCCACGTGTTCGACGATGCGCGCGAACACCTTCGTGGCACGCGAGACGTCGCCCTGCGCCTTCCAGAGCTTCTCGCGGTAGTTGAGATCGAACGACACGACGGCGCCGGCCTGTTTGGCTGCCTGCATCGCCTCGATGATCAATTCCGCCGTGCTCTCGGACAGCGCCGCGAACAACCCGCCGCTGTGGAACCAGCGGACGCCCTGACCGAAGATCGCCGCCCAGTCGAAATCGCCCGGCTTCAGCAGCGCACCGGCTTCGTTCGAGCGGTTGTAGAACACGACCGGCGGACGCACGCCCATGCCCTGGTCGCTGTATACCGTGGCCATGTTCGGGCCGCGCGCCCCGTCGTGGTCGAAGTACTTGTAGAACGGCGTCACGCCCATCGCGCGCACGCGCTCGGCGATGAGCTCGCCGACCGGGTAGCGCACCATCGCCGTGGCAACGGCCGTGCGAAGCCGAAAGCAGTCCGAGAGGTTCGCGGCGACGTTGAACTCACCGCCGCTGACGTGAACCTGCAACGTGTTGGCCTTGCGGAACGGGAGACGGCCCGGGTCGAGGCGATGGATGATGGCGCCGAGCGAGAGAAGGTCGAAGGCGCCCTGGGTCGGAACGTTCAGTGTGCTCATGATCGCTGGATGGACTCGGGACTCGGGACTCGGGACTCGGGGTTGGGGATTCGACGTTCGGCGTTCGGCGTTCGACGTTCACTCGTTCCGGCTGGTCCAGTCCGTGTGGAACGACCCCTCGCCGTCGATGCGCCGGTACGTGTGCGCACCGAAATAGTCGCGCTGGCCCTGCGTCAGGTTGGCCGGCAGCCGCGCACTGCGGTAGGCGTCGTAGTACGCGAGCGAGGCGCTCGTTGCCAGAACCGGAATGCCCATGCCCACGGCGGCCTGCACGAACGCGCGCCACGCCTGCTGCCGCGCGCCGACCGCTTCGCTGAATGCCGGGTCCAGCAGCAGGTTCTGCAGCTGCGGGTCGCGTGCGAAGGCGGAGCGGATGTCCTCGAGCAATGTCGCCCGGATGATGCAGCCAGCCCGCCAGATGCGCGCGACCTCTCCGGGGTCCACTGCGTACCCGTACTCGGCCGACGCCATGCGCAGCAACGTCATCCCCTGCGCGTACGACGTCACCTTGCTCGCATACAACGCCTGCCGCGCCGCATCGACGAGCCGCGCCCGATCGCCGGTGAACGCGGGCGACGGCCCGGTCAGTACACGGCTGGCGGCGACACGCTCGGTCTTCTGCGCCGAGATGAGGCGCGACTCGACGGCCGCGTTGATCGTGGAAATGGGAGCCCCGACGTCGAACGAGTCCTGACTCATCCACTTGCCGGTGCCCTTCTGCTGCGCCTCGTCGAGAATCACGTCCACGAGCGGCCGGCCGGTCTGCGGATCCGGCTGCGCGAGCACGTCGGCAGTGATCTCGACGAGATACGACTTCAACTCGCCGCGGTTCCACTCGGCGAAGATGTCCGAGATCTCGCCGGCGGACATGCCGAGCCCGCGGCTGAACACGTCGTACACCTCGGCGATGAGCTGCATGTCGCCGTACTCGATGCCGTTGTGCACCATCTTCACGTAGTGGCCGGCGCCGCGCGCGCCGACATACCCCACGCACGGCAGCCCGTCGTCGGCCCTGGCGGCGATGGCGTCGAAGATCGGCGCTACGGCCTCCCACGCCGTCCGCGACCCGCCAGGCATGATGGCCGGGCCGCGCAGCGCACCCTCCTCGCCTCCCGACACCCCGGTGCCGAGCAACAGCACGCCCTTCTCTGCCAGCGCGGCCTCCCGGCGATCGGTGTCCTTGAAGAACGAGTTGCCGGCGTCGATGAGGATGTCGCCCGCCTCGAGGTGCGGGAGCACGTGCGCGATGACGTCGTCCACCGGCCGGCCTGCCGGCACCATGAGCAGCACCTTGCGCGGGCGCACGAGGAGTTCGGCCAGCTGCGCGGCGGACGCGGCGCCGACCGCGCGCCGATCGTCGCCCGCGGCAAACGCCTGCGTCTTCACGGGGTCGAGGTCGTAGCCCGCCACGGTGAACCCGCGGCTCTCGATGTTGCGGGCCAGATTGCCGCCCATCACGCCCAGCCCCACCACGCCAATGTCACACGTCATCGCGTCCTCGTTCGGCCGTGCGCCCGGGTCCAGCTGGGCGGTGGCGCTCCTTCGACTGCGTATTCTCTCCCGACGACGACGCGGAATGCGAGGTGCAACGGCGGCAGGCACCTGCCCGACCGCGATTCGCCGCTGCGCTACGATCGAAGTGACGTGCCTCATGACGATCCCGCCGTCCCCTCCGCCAAGGACGCGGCCGCCCCGCCCGTAGACCCGCGCCGACGCTTCGCGCACCGGCGCACGTTCCTCTTCACCGGGCTGACCGCCAGCGTCGGTGGTGCATGGGTGACGCAGTCGCCATCGTGGGCGGCGCGGTTCCTGCGCGAACGCGCTGGTGAGTTCGGGCGCGCCGTCCCCGAGGCGCCGCTCAAGCCGACGCCGGGGTCGTGGTCCGACAACGCGATCACTATCGCCTGGCTCGGCCATGCCAGCGTGCTCATCGACTTCTACGGGATGCGCATCCTCGTCGATCCGACGTTCTTCCCGCGTATCGGCGTGGACGCATGGATGGGCACGATCGGGCCGCTGCGGCTGGTGAGGTGCGCACTGACGCCCCAAGAGGTGCCCGACGTCGACCTCTTGCTCGTCACGCACGCCCACTTCGATCATCTCGACACGCCATCGCTCGCGGCCGTGCCCGGCACTCCGGCTGTCGTCATGGCCCATGCCACCTCGGACCTGCTGCCGCGACGCTCATGGTCATCGGTGTCGGAACTGCGGTGGGACGAGACGGCACGCGTCAAGGCGCCCCGCGGCGACATGCAGGTCCGGGCGATCGAGGTGCGTCACTGGGGCGCCCGCATCCAGCGCGACACGTGGCGGGGTTACACGGGTTTCGTGCTCGAGCGGGAGGGGCGGCGGCTCCTCATCGCAGGTGACACGGCCGACACGCCACGGTTCCGTGACCATCGACGCCACGGCCCGTTCGAGGCAGCGGTGATGCCGGTGGGCGCCTACGACCCGTGGATCCGGAACCACTGCACGCCCGAGCAGGCCGTGCGGATGGCTGATGCCGCAGGTGCACGCCTGTTCGTGCCCGTGCATCACCAGTCGTTCAAGCTGAGTCGCGAACCCGTTGACGAACCGCTCGCACGCACGGAGGCCGCGCTCGCACAGGAGCGCGACCGTCTCGCGCTCCGTGCGATCGGCGAAACCGCCGTCGTGACGTCGTAGTCATGTCCTGCGCCTGCCCGACCGGACAAGACGCGGACGGTCAGATCGCGTTCTCCTCCGCGACCGGCCGCGCCGGCGGCACCAGCCACTCCTCGAGGTCGGCGAGCGCGATCGTCGGCACGCGCTCGTGGAGCAGCAGCTCGGTGGCGAGCACCTGCGGCTCGGCGTGGAAGTGCTGCTGCAGCACGTTGCCGCACAGCGCGTTGCACACGGCAAGCAGGCTCATGCCCTGGTGATGGGCCATCCAGGTGCGGACGGGCACCGGGTCGCCATTGCTGTAGTCCACCGCTTCGTACAGGCCGTACGTTCCGGTCCAGCCGAGCGCCTCGATACGCCGTAGATTGCGCAGGCTGCCGTGCGGGTCCATGGCCAGGGCCAGGTACGACGAATAGGGCGACACCACCAGCCTGCGGCCCGTTCGCTGGCTCAGCGCCACGTCGGGCACTCCGAACGGCGCATACCCGTACTCGGCGCTACCCGGCGTGGCGCATCCCGATTCCGAGATCCCCCAGGGAATGCCGCGGCTGCGCGTGAATGCCTGCTGCAGCCGGACGACGGCCCGCGCGCTGTCGTGGAGGATCGTGCGCGGGTAGTGGCGCATCCAGATCGCGGGCATGAGGTACTCGAACATCGTGCCCGTCCACGACGTCAGCACCTTCAGGCCGCGCGACGCCACGTGCGAGCGTCCGAGGTGGAACCAGCTGTCCTGTGGCACGTCGCCCTTGGCGATGGCCACGAAGGCGCCGATGCGCGCCTCGGAGGCGAGCAGGTCGTACGTGGACGGCTCGAGCGCCGACGCCGCGGCGTCATAGCCGACCGAGAGGGTCTTCTTCCGCGGGTTGTAGAGGAACGCGAAGTCCATCTCGCCGACGATGTGGTCCACCTGCTCGGCGATGGCTTCGAGGTCGGCGCGAACGGTGTCCGTGAGCCCGGTGGCCAGCCACTCACGCGCATGCGCGAGTCGCTCGACGAGCTCACCCGCCCACCAGGCCAGATCCTCGCCGCCGCCGTTGGCGGACGACGCCGCGCGCGACGCCGACACGTCGGCCGCGAGATGGCGCGCGAGCTCCTCGATCTGCGGCAGCGCGTCCGCCCACGCGTCGTCAACGCGAAGCACACGATCGGCGAGCGCGTGTGCGCCCGGATGGTCGGTGGCACGCAGCACGGATGCCAGGTCGCGGATGCCCGACCAGAGTCGGTCGGCGCCTGGCGTGTCGCGCCCGAACGCGAGGGCTGCCTGCTTCAGCGTCCACAGGCTGGCGGCGAGGTTGCCGCTGTCCACGGTGGAGACGAACATCGGCTCGAGGGCGCCGCGGGTCTCTACGTCCACCCAGTTCAGCAGGTGGCCGCGCACGGTCGGCAACTGCTCCATCCCGGCGAGCGTCCGCCGCGTCTCGTGCGCGAACTCGTCGACGGTGAGGTGACCCAGATGAACCGCAGCCACTCGGGCGTCGAGCAGGAATCCGAGATTGGTCGGCGAGAGACGCTCGGCCACGGCCCCGTCCTCATGAACGTGGTCCGGGATGAGCCAGTGACGACCCTCCGTGCTGAACTCGCGGAAGTATCGCCACATCCGCCACGCCTGCGTACGCAGCCAGGTCTCTTCCTCGCTGGTGAGGTCGATGACGCTGCCACGCGGAGCGCGGCTCAGCCAGGCGGCCAGCGGCCCGGCGCAGAACCACAGGGTGAGCACGGGCGCTGCCGCGGCAAGGGCGGAGGGCTGCACGGCTGCGAGCACGGCCGCCATCGACAACGCCATCAGCGGCGACCATTCGAGGTACAGGTCGGCCGCGCGGCGCGGGCCACGCGTGTCGCGCGATTCCGCGGCCGTCTCCCATTCGAGCAGGCGTGTGCGAGTGACGAAAACCCGCGAGAGCGAGCGGACGATCGCGTCCAGCGCCAGCAGGGCATCGTGCAGCAGGAAGGTGAGCGTGAGTGCCACCATCGCGTGCTGGCGTGCGAGCGTGCGCAGCGTGTCCCGCGACCAGCGCCAGAACCCGGATCGCCCCCATGGTGCGCGCAGCAGCGACACGGCCAGGCCCGTCCACGCCGGCAGCACCAGCATGGCGACGCTCAGGGCCGTCCAGATCGCGGCGTGGCCCGGGAGCACGAGCCACCCGGCGAGCAGGAGCACCAGCATCGCTGGCTCGAACAGACTGCGGCGCAGGTTGTCGAGGATCTTCCAGCGTGCGATCACGGAGCTGTGGTTCTCGACGAGGCGATCGTGCCCGTCCGGCACGCGCGGCATCAGCCACCGCAGGATCTGCCAGTCGCCGCGCATCCACCGATGCTTGCGCCGGCTGTAAGCGGTGAAGTGGGTCGGGTAGTCGTCCACCAGCTCGATGTCGGACACCAGTGCGGCTCGCGCGAAGATGCCCTCGATCAGGTCATGGCTCAGGAGCGCATTCTCCGGGAACCGATGTTCGAGCACGGCGTGGAACGCATCGACGTCGTAGATGCCCTTGCCCGTGTAGATGCCCTCGCCGAACAGGTCCTGATAGGCATCCGAGATCGCGCGCGTGTAGATGTCGAACCCGGTCTGACCCGAGAGGAACCGCGCCAGCCAACTGCGCGACGCCGACTGCGTGCTGATGCCGATGCGCGGCTGCAGGATCCCGTAGCCCTCGACCACCTGCTGCGTCGCCGGGTCGACGACGGCGCGGTTGAGCGGGTGCGCCATCGTGCCGACGAGGCGATGCGCGGCATCAAGCGGCAGCTGCGTGTCGCTGTCGAGCGTGATGACGTACCGGATCTGCGGCAGCACCGCGAGATTGCCCACCTTCACCGGGAACGCATCGAAGCCGCCGCGCAGCAGACGGTTGAGGTCGAGCAGCTTGCCGCGCTTGCGTTCCCAGCCCATCCAGCGCCGTTCGCAGGCGTTGTACACGCGATGCCGGTGGAACAGATAGAACGGGGTGCGTCCGGGCGCACCGTAGCGCGCATTGAGCCCCTCGATCAGCGCGACGGCCACGGGCAGCAATGGTTCGTCCGACGCGACACGTTCGTCGGCCGCGTCGATCGAGTCGGTGAGCAGTGCGAAGTGCAACCGGGGATCGCGATTGGCGAGGTAGCGGATCTCGAGATCCATCACCAGCTCGTGCACGTGCTGTTCACTGAGGAGCAGCGCGGGGACGGCAACCACGGTCTCGCATCCGGCCGGAATGCCCTTCGAGAAGTCGAGTTTCGGCAGCACGCGAGGCCGTGCGGCTGCCGGCACGAGCGCGTTCACGAGTTCGACGGCCGCCTGGGTCACCGGCAGCAGCAGCAGCGCGAAGGCGACGAGCGCCAGCGCCGGCATCGCGAGCGTCTGCAGGATCAGCGAGACGATCGCCACCGTGACCACTGCGACTCCGCCGAGGTAGAACGCGGTGGGATGCGACGTCACGAACGCGGCGGCGCGGTGCAGCAGCGGCGCCCGGAAGCCGATCAGCCCCTTCAGTGTCGGCAGCCCATCGTCCACGAGGTAGTAGCCCACGTGCATGCGACGGCGGGCGGCGACGGCGTCCGCTGACGGCTCCGCCGCAGCCCCGGCGTCGGCAAGGCACACTGCCGCCTCGGCCACCTGTCGTTCCGTCGCGTCGCCGTGCTTGGCCAGGTACGACACCACGTGCCGGTACGCGTCGCGGCTGTTGGCGTCCATGAGCGCGTAGGCGCCCGCCGGGTCGGCTGCGAGCACGCGATCGACGACGCTGGCGTCGGCAAACATCTGCTTCCAGTTGGCCTCGCCGATCCGCCGGATGCTCTCGATGGCGAGTGCCAGTCGAGACCCGGCGTCGTCGCGCGCCGCGGCGACCGTGCGGTCGAGGAGTTCCAGCATCAACGCGCCGCGCACCGCCCACAGCTCGCCGAGCTGCAAGTCCTGCACATCCTGCACGCCGCGGATGAATGCGCTGAAGGCGTCCTCGGAGAAACCGTGACGGCCCGCGTAGTCCAGAAACGACACGGCCAGCCGGCTGACGCGCGGACGCAGCCCGTCGGCGCCGCTCGCGGCCGGATAGTCGTGCGAGTTCCAGAGGAAGTCGCGGGCCTCGCCTTCTGCCGAGGCGATCAGCCGCGCGTTGTCGCAGAACCAGTCGCGCACGTCCGCCGAGGCATCGAGACGCGCCATCCCTGCCTTCAGTTCCGACCGCAGGCGTGCGGCGCGGCGGCGCGTGCTCCGCACGGAACCGTCGCCGCGGCGCGCATCGGGGAGCGCGCGTGCAGCCCTGGTTCCGGCGGCCCGGAACGCCCTGGAGTCGGGGCCCGGCGCTCCGCCCGCGACGACGCCGATGGAGTCGGCGACACGATAGGTGACCCGGAGGTCGGCGCCTGGCAAGTGCATGTTCATGGCTCTGGTCTTCCGTCTCAGCGGTAGCTGGCCGCCTGCAGTTCGAACATCCGCGCGTAGCGCCCGCCGGACGCGATCAGACTCTGGTGATGACCGTCCTCCTGGATGCGTCCATCGGCGAGCACGACGATCCGGTCGGCCATGCGGACGGTGGAGAAACGGTGCGAGATGAGGAGCGCCATCTTGCCGGCGGTCAGCTCGGCGAACCGCTCGAACACTTCGAACTCGGCCCGCGCATCGAGCGCGGCGGTCGGTTCGTCGAGAATCAGCAACTGCGCATCACGCAGGTAGGCGCGGGCGAGGGCCACCTTCTGCCATTCGCCTCCGGACAGGTCCACGCCGCCGTCGAAGCGGCGCCCGAGAAGCTGGTCGTAGCCAGCCGGCAGCCTGGTGATCACGTCGTGCGCGAGGCTGCGACCCGCGGCCTTGCGAATGCGCCAGTCGTCGCGCTCCGCGTCGAGACGACCCACGGCGATGTTCTGCCGCGCGTTCATCTCGTAGCGCACGAAGTCCTGGAAGATCACGCCCGTCTCGCGGTGCAGATCCTCGAGGTCGTACTCGCGGAGATCGACCCCGTCGAGCAGGATCCGCCCGGCCGTCGGGTCGTACAGGCGCGTGATCAGCTTGACCAGCGTCGTCTTCCCCTGTCCGTTCTCACCGACGAGCGCGATGCGCTCTCCGGGCGACATGCGGAAGTCGAGGCGATCGATGACCGGACGGGCGTTGCCCGGATACGAGAACGAGACGTTCTCGAACAGGAAGCCGTCGCGGATCGGGCGCGGCGCCGGAACCGGATGCGACGCCGTGGCCAGCGTCGGCTTGACCTTGAAGAACTGCACGAGGTCGGTGAGGAACAACGACTGATCGGCGATGTTCGAGAACGTCGAGAAGATCCCCTGGATGCTCGAACTCGCGCCGGCGATGCTGCCGGCGAGGAACTGCAGCGAGCCCCATGACAGGTCGCCCTGCACCGTGCGGTAGATCACGTACGCGTAGGCGGCGTAGTAGCTTCCGGTGCTGACCAGCGAGAGCAACCCGCCCACCACGAGTCGCCGGCGCGCGAGCGCGACGTTCTGGACGTACAGGTCGTCCGAGATCTGCGCGTACTGACCGGTGATGTACCCGGCCAGGCCAAACAGCTTGAGCTCCTTGGCCGATTCCTTGCTCGCACCGAGCACGCGCAGGTAGTCCAACTGCCGACGCATCGGCGTCTGCCGCAGGTTGAGCGAGTACCCCAGGAATGCGAAGTGGCTTTCGCCGAGGAAGGCCGGCACCACCGCGAGCACGAGTGCGAGCAGCAGCCACGGCGAGAACGAGAGGATCCCGAGCGACAGGCTCGTGGCGACGATGATCTGCTGCGCCACCTGGCCGATCGCATGGATCATCGCGATACGGTCGGTGGCCTGAACGCGCGCGCGTTCGAGCTGATCGTGGAACGCCGGGTTCTCGTACGACGTGAGGTCGAGCCTGGCGGCGTGCTCCATCACCCGCACACTCACGTGTCGCGTGAAGCGGTCGGCGAGCAGGGCGTCGAAGAAGCCGATCGTGCGGCCGAGCACGCCACCGAAGATCGCCAGTGCACACTCGAGCCCGACCAGCCACCAGAACTCGGGCGGAAGCTCGCCGCCACCCGACTTCACCTGAACCGCGTCCAGGATCCGCTTGGCGACCATGAGCATGGTGATGGGGATCAGCGCCGCGACGATGCGGCAGCCCCAGCCTGCGGCCACGACGCCGGGCCCCGACTCCCAGACGATGCGCAGCAGCGCCGGGATGTTGCGGAGGGCGGTCGCGCGCTCGCGCCAGCCGTGCCAGAAATGATGAGTATCGGCCATGTACTTGAGCTGCGGGCCGGTTTCTGCCCGTCAGCAGCGGATGCTCTTGCAAGGGTTCGGCCACGTGCAGCGTCGCGGCCGGCACGAGGCGGTGAAGCCTTACGTTTACGGTGACGCCGCGCAGTTCGAGCCAAACAGCCTGCCGCCGCGCTGCAGGAATCGCGGCGCGTTGCGTCTCGGGGCGCGAAGTTGGCGTCCCCCACCTCGGCGCCCCTTGCAGGCCGTAGGCAGCCTAGGTAGGAATTACATGCAGTCGCGACGACTGCAGGGCTTCTATCTCGACCATGTCGTTGTCTACCGGCAATCACTTGCCAGGCGGCGCAACTCCGCCGTAAGGTCGACCATGCGTTTCCGCACTCTCCTCCCGGCAGCAGTCGCGCTTCTGGCGGTCGCGACCACCATCTCCACGGCCACGGCACAGCAACCAGCTGAGCCGCCGCGCGCGTTCATCGACGGCACGGGGCCGGGCTGGCGCACGCTGAAGGCCGAGGACTTCGCGCCCGTCAACGGCTATCCCGACACCTGGACCTGGAAGGGCGATCTGCTGACGTCGACCGGCGTGCCGATCGGCGTGATGCGCACGCGCGACCTGTTCACGAACTTCGAGCTCGTCGTGGAGTGGCGCCACCTGAAGCCGGCCGGCAACTCGGGAGTCTTTGCGTGGGTGCCGATGAAGGCGCTCGAGGGACTGCCGCCCGACCAGTTGCCGCGCTGGGGTATCGAGGTGCAGATGCTCGACCACGGCTACCACGAGTACTTCCGCAAGAGCAGCGGCGGCAAGCCGGGCAACTGGTTCACGACCAACGGCGACATCTTCGCCGTGGGCAACTCGACGCTCGAGCCGTTCGAGCCGCGCTCGCCCGACGGGTCGCGCAGCTTTCCGCGCGCCGAGCGCAGCCGCGGCGCCGGCGAATGGAACCACTACTACGTGCGCGGCATCAACGGCGAGATCCGGCTGTGGGTGAACGGCGAGGAGGTGTCGGGTGGTCGCGGCGCAGATCCGCGCACGGGCTTCCTGTGCCTCGAGGCGGAAGGATCCCCGATTGAGTTCCGCAACATCCGCGTGCGCGAGCTCCCTTAACGCGGCGCCGGCGACCTGCTGCCTTTCGCGGCCCAGTTCACCACGTGGTAGGTGGCGGGGGTGGTGCTGCTGTTGCGCACGGTATGCGGCACCATCGTCGCGAAGAACACGAGCGAGCCTTCCGGGGCGCGCGTCCATTCACCGTTGACGTACGCCTCGACCTCGCCCGTCTTGATGATCAGGAGTTCCTCGTTCTGATGCGTGTGCGGCGGGTGCGGAGACGCGCCGGGCGCCAGCGTCGTCGAGTGGTACTCGAGTTCGTCGAGGGTGGCGGTGGGCGCGGCAAACACCGTGCGGCGCGCACCGTTGGCGGTGGGCTGCTCCGGCACCGACTGCCACGTGAAGAGCGCCGACTTCATCAGCAGGCCGTCCGGCGCGGGTCCTTGCGTGGCCACACCGATCCCTGTCGCGCACACCGTCAACGCGACGGCGACTCCGCATCGTGTCATGTGTCCTCCGTTGTCTGGTGTCGCGGACTATAGCACCGGGTCTCCGGGCCGGCCGACGAGCGTGACCCGTCCACTGTCACGATGGCTGTGCGATAGTGCCTCCGCCGCGGACGCGGGCGCGGCAACTCGAGCGAGGGTCGATGATCGAGACATTCGAGACGTGGCCGCCGGTGTTGCAGGCACTGGCGGGCACCACGTTCACGTGGGCGATGACGGCGCTGGGCGCGGCGGTGGTGTTCTTCTTCCGCGAGGTGCGTCGCGACGTCCTCGACGCCGCTCTCGGGTTCGCTGCCGGCGTGATGATCGCCGCGAGCTTCTGGTCGCTGCTGAGTCCAGCCATCGCGCTGGCCGAGGAAATGGGGATGATCGGATGGGTGCCGGCCGTGATCGGCTTCCTCGCCGGTGCGTTCTCCATGCGCCTGGTGGACCTGGTCCTGCCGCACGTCCATCTGTTCGGCGCCACCGAAGAGGCGGAGGGCGTGAAGACCACATGGCGACGCACGACGCTCCTCGTGCTGGCCATCACGCTGCACAACATCCCCGAAGGCCTGGCAATCGGTGTGGCGTTCGGCGCCGTCGCCGCAGGCTACGAATCGGCCACGCTCGCGGCGGCGGTCGCGCTCACCATCGGCATCGGCATCCAGAACTGCCCTGAAGGCACGGCGGTGGCCGCTCCCTTGCGGCGCGACGGCATGTCGCGCGGCAAGGCATGGTGGTATGGCCAGCTGTCGGCGGCCGTCGAACCGGGCGCGGCCGTGATCGGTGCACTGGCGGTGGGGTTGATGCGCCCGATCCTGCCCTACGCGCTCGCGTTCGCCGCCGGCGCCATGATCTTCGTGGTCGTCGAGGAGGTCATCCCCGAGTCGCAGTCAGGCGGCAACGGCGACCTGGCAACGCTCGGCACGATGGTCGGCTTCGCAGTGATGATGACGCTCGACGTGGCACTCGGCTAGCAGGCACGACGCGCGGTCACGGACGGCGCGGCCTGACCATGCGCTCCCACGACACGGCGCTCGCAGCGCCGAGCACCAGACCTCCCGCCAGAACGACAGCCACGTACAGCAAGGCGCCGACGATGCCGGGGATCTTCGGCAGCATCTCGTTGAGCCACACCGTGGAGCCCGCGAGCAACCAGCCGGGCGGCGTCACAACGAGCCACCACCACGCGCGTTCGGCACGATCGATGACACCCCGGAGCAGCCGCCACTGAAGGACTGCCGCCAGCACGCCGCCGACCGCGACGTGCGCCGGCAACGAGAACGGTAGGGCCACCCCCGCGAGCTGGAGGGTGTCGCTGAGCGCGAACGGCGCACTGAGCCCGAGGGCCGTCGCCGTTACCCATCCTCGGGTTCCCGGAAACGCACGACGCAACACCGGCGTCTGCAGCGCACCCACACCCAGGCCCATGCCGAGAGCCAGCGGGAACTGCACCGTCGGGGCGCCGAGCACCTCGACCAAGACGAGCAGCGCGATGGCGAGCACGAAGCCGACCGACCATCCTGCGAACGTGCGCGCAACCACCGTGCGTTCCTCCCAGCCGGACGTCGGGACGCGCCCCGCTACGTGTGTGAACGCCGATGGGGTCGTCGGCGAACCTGCCGCATCGAGGCTGGCGGAGCAGACCGCGGTACGCGCGTCGTGTCGCGACGAAGCATCAGCGGTCCTGCGGTTCGGCGGCGTGGGCTGGGCTCTGCGAGCGGGCGATCAAGAGTGTGTTGACATTGAGTGTGTGAACATCTATCATGGACCACATGCCGCGTGAGTCACGAAACCGCAGCAACCCGACGCGGCCCATGGAGCAGGAGGCATTCCTCGGCATCGTGCGCACCGCAGCCGTGCTCACGGACTCCTTCGAGCGTCTCCTGCGGCCCGAGGGCATCACGACCGCGCAGTACAACGTGCTGCGCATCCTGCGCGGTTCGCAGCCAGGCGGACTGTGCCGTAACGAGGTGCGCGACCGGATGCTGACGCGCATGCCCGACATGACCCGCCTCCTGGACCGGATGGAGACCGCGGGACTCGTCATGAGGACCCGCAGCGAGGACGATCGGCGTCTCGTCACGACCCGCATCACGCGTGACGGGCTGGAGCTGCTCGATCGCCTCGAAGACGCCGTGCTCGACGAGCACCGCAGCCGGTTCGCTCATATCGGCCCGGACGACATGCGCGCACTGCTGGCGCTGCTCGAACGCGTCCGGGACGGTGCTGTATGAGGCACACACCGACGCATCGCCGATGAGTGTTATCACACTTGGAATCACAACGCAGGACTCTTCAAGGAGACAGCCAATGACCTCGTTCAACGGACCCGCGACGACACAGTGGAACCTCGGCCTCACAATCCTGCGGACCATCGCGGGCATCATCTTCACGGCGCACGGCGCGCAGAAGATCTTCGTCTTCGGCTTCGACGGCGTGACCGGCGCATTCGCCTCGATGGGCATTCCGCTGGCGGCACTCGTCGGTCCGGCCGTCGCGCTGCTGGAACTCGTCGGCGGCCTCGCGCTCGTTGTCGGCCTGTTGACCCGGTGGACGGCCCTGGGGCTGGCCCTGACGATGGTCGGAGCAATCCTGTTCGTGCACCTGAGCGCAGGGCTGTTCCTGCCCAGCGGTTTCGAATTCGCGCTGTCGCTGCTGGGCGCGTCGGCATTCCTCGCGCTCGTCGGCGGTGGTCGCTACTCGCTCGACGCCGTCCTTGCCGGACGACGGGCACGGGCCTGAGCAGCCAAGGGAGGGCGGCAATGGCAGTCACGACCACGGACATCTTCGGCGGCGGGACCGGCGTGGAGCCGGCAACCCCGGGCACGTACGGCGTACCGCCTCGCGGCCATCGGCTGCCCGAGGCGACGCGTGTTGGACGCGTTCGACTCCAGGTCAGCAATCTCGACCGGTCTCTGGAGTTCTACGGCAACGTGCTCGGCCTCCGCGTTGTGTCGCGCGCGGGCCACCGCGTCGAGTTCGCGGCGCAGGGCGACGACCGGGTGCTCGTCGAACTCGTCGCGGGCGATCGCGTTACAGCGGCAGGGCGCGCCGCGCGCCTCGGCCTGTATCACTTCGCCATCCTGCTACCCGACCGCGCCGCACTCGGCCGCTTCGTGGAGCATCTCGCGCGCCTCGGTGTGCCTGCGGGCGCCGGTGACCACCTGGTGAGCGAAGCGTTCTACCTGCGCGACCCGGACGGGCTCGGCGTCGAGGTGTACGCGGATCGGCCGCGCGACGCGTGGCGGCGCATCCGCAGGGAGTTGCAGATGGCGACCGACCCGGTGGACGTGCAGGCCCTGCGTCGCGTAGCCGCCGGCACGTCGTGGACCGGCATGCCCGCAGGAACCGTCATGGGTCACGTGCACCTGCACGTCGGCGACATCGCGCAAGCCACGGCGTTCTATGCCGACGGGCTCGGGTTCGACCGGATGACGTGGAGCTATCCGGGCGCGCTGTTCCTTGCGGCTGGCGGGTATCACCATCACCTCGGCGTCAATACGTGGGCAGGTCCATCGGCAGCACCGGCAGGCCCGGGCGAGGCAAGGCTGCTCGAATGGACCCTCGAACTGCCCGCCGCCTCGGACGTCGCCGCCGTGACCGCGAGCCTGGAATCCGCCGGCTATTCCTCGGAGCCTGCCGACGACGATGGGCTCGTGACTCTGGACCCGTGGGGCACGCGCCTGCGCGTGCTGCACGCGGCGCAGGCCAGCTGACGCTATGCCGCGTTGAGCGTCCGGTCGTCGTCTCCGACGATCGGGCCGCGCTGCTCGACCTCGAAGCCCGCGGCGCGCCAGGCCGTGAGTCCTCCCTGCAGGGGCCGCACGTGCCGGACGCTGCGGGACCGCAGTCGGAGCGCCTCGCGTGCGCTCGTCACCTCGTCGGGGCAGGTGCAATACACGACGATCTCGCGGTCGAGCGGAATCTCCGCTCGCCGCGCACGCACCTGTTCGACCGGAATGTGGATGGCCCCCGGAATCACGTACGGATCCGCCTCGAACTCCAGCGCGTGGCGCAGGTCGATCACGGCAGGCGGTTCCTCCACACCGAGCCGCGTACGCAGGTCCTCCACCGTCATCCGTGCACCTCGGAGCTGCTGCAGCAATGCGCGACGCCGCCACTGCTTCCACGCCAGGTACGCACCCAGGGCCACGACGCCCGCCGCGAGCCAGGCGCGACCCGACCACGGTGCGCGCGTGCCCATCGCCGCAATGACGCCCGACGTGAAGTACCCACCGAGGACATAGGCGCCCACCCAGAGGAGCACGCCCGGCACGTCGTGCGCGATGAACCGGAGCGGCCGCATGCGGAACACGCCGGCCAACGGCAGCGCTACCGTGCTGAGACCGGGCACGAACTTGGCGAAGAGGAGCGCAGCCGCGCCCCAGCGGGCGAAGAGGTTCTCGGTACGCCGCAGGCAGGTGGACGGCTCGAGCGCCAGGCGACACAGACGGCCGAGCACCGCGAGGCCACGACGCCGGCCGATCCCGTACCAGAGCAGGTCGCCCGCCGCGATCCCGAGCGTGAGCGCCGTAAGCGCCAGCGTCACGTCGATCTGTCCATGCGCGACGAGCGCGCCTGTACCGACGAGCAGTGGCACGATCGGCACGAACATCAATGCCTGGGCGGCGAAGGCACTCGCGGCGAGCAGCAGGTAAGTCATGGCATCTCGGTGCGAGCCGTGTGGCCGCGTCCGAACGACATGCGCGGACCGTGCCAGGCCCTCACGTCGAGGCTCGCAGCTCGCGCCGCGCGGCCGCGCCGAAGATTGCCACCAGCGTGAACCCCGCCGCCGCAAGCGCGAACACCCAGCGGATGCCAGCCACGTCGGCCAGTCGCCCGGCCACCCACGGCATCGTCATGCCGCCCGAGAGCGCGATCGTGAACAGCAGACCGAACACCGCGCCTGATTGCTCGCGGAAGCGCCCGCTTGCGAGTCCGAGGACGGTCGGGAAGATTCCGGCGAGCGCCAGGCCGGTGATCAGGATACCGGCCGCGGCAACCGGCAGCGAGGAGGCGGTCGCGAGGATGAGCGCGCCGCCCGCCGCGGCGGCCGCGCTCGCGAGCACCACCGACGTCCCCGGCAGCTGAAGCAAGAGGCGCCCGAGCACGAGGCGCATGACCATGATGGACGCCCAGAAGGCAGCGAGCCAGTACGACGCCATGTCAGCCGACACCTCGAGCTCCCGTGTCAGGAAGCTCGAGATGTAGCCGCCGAGGAGGAACTCGTTGCCGGACTGGAAGAACAGCAGCAGTGCGAGCGCACGCACCAACGGCAGCCTGGCGAAGCGTCCGACGCTGGCCAGCGGCCAGCCGTGCGTCTGTTTCGGCAGCGGAAAGACCAGCATCACGCCGGCAAGTCCGGTGGCGGTGCACAGCACGGCTGCCGCCTGCAGGAGTGCGGCGACGCCGAACCTCGATGTCAGCGTCCCGATCAGGAACGGCAGCATCAGCGCGCCGAAGCCGAAGAACACCCCAAGGCGATTGAGTGCGGCGCCCTTCGTCCGTTCGTCGTCGTGCAGGTCGGCCACGAGTGTGTTCGTCCCGCCGTTCAAGGCGCCCCCGCCCAGCCCGAGGCACGCGACCGCCAGCAGCAGCACGCTCATGCTCCCGGCCGTCGCGACCACCGCGAGGCCAGCCGCGACCAGCCACGCCCCCATCGCCAGCGGCAGCTTGAGGCCGAGGCGATCGACAACGAGGCCGAGTGCCAGGCTCGCGACGAGCATCGCGAAGTTCATGACCAGGAACAGTGTCCCCACGTCGGCGAGCGTCAGCGCGAGTCGCGTCGTGAGCGTGGGCACGACGGCGCCGACAAGCGCCATGACGATGCCGAACACGAACATGCCAGCCCCGGCCAGCATGCCGAGGGCGCGGGTCGATGGCCGGTGGGGGGTCACCGCACTACGGGCTCAGGGCCGCGCTGGAACCAGGCCTGCGCGTAGGCGTCGAACACGCGCAGGTTGTGGTCCTTCTGCACGCCTTCGACGTTGGGAGACACGAATGTCGTCAGCGTGTGGCCCTGGTCCACGAGTCCGGCGGCGGTCTCGGCGACGAGCGCCATGGCGATCGACACCGACGCCACCGTCGATCCGGCCGCGACGCGCTCTGGTTGCCCGACGTCCACCTGCGCGTCCTCCGGCGCCACGCAGTTGTCGATGGCGACGTCGGCCAAATCCGACAGCGCCTTGCCGGTGGAGTGGGTGTGCGCCGCAACGCGCGCGTTGTCGTGGGACGACACGGTGACGACCTTCACACCGCGCGACCGCGCGTACATCGCCGCTTCGATCGGGGCCGCGTTCAGACCGCCATGCGAGAAGACCACCAGGCAGTCGTTCGGACCCATCGGGTAGCTCTGGAGGAACTGCTCCACATAGCCTTCCCGTCGCTCGATCCACAAGAGTTCACGCGCGCCATGCGGGCCGACAACGTTGGACCACATGAGGCGGGGGTCGTACAGGGGGAAGAAGCCGACGAAGCTGCCATAGCGGGGAAAGACGTCCATCACCGGGATGACCGAATGACCGCTGCCGAACAGGTAGACGCGCCCGCCCGCGGCGATGACGGCCGTCATGAGCGATCCAGCCGCCTTCAGCGCTGCGGCCTGCGTGGACGCGATGCGGTCGATGATGCCGGTGATGCTGTTCAAGTAGACGGATGCTGACATGTTGCGCACTCAAATCTGAAGGGTCAGCGCCAGCCGCGCGGCGCCCAGTACGCCGGCGGTCGCGCCGAGTTGCGAGACCTCGACGCGGCAGCGGCGAGCCGCGATTGGCTGCGCCCATCGCACGACCTCACGCCGAATCGGCTCGACGAGCAGATCGCCAGCGCCCTGCACGACACCGCCGCCGAGCACCACCACCTCGGGATTGAGCAGGCTGATCAGGTTCGCGATGCCCATGCCCGCGTACCGTGCTGCATCATCGACCACCGCCCGGGCTCGCGCGTCGCCCCGACGCGCCGCCTCGAACAACGCGGCCGGGTCGCCGGCGCCGAACCGGCGCGCCATGCCAGGCCCTGCCGACTCGCTCTCCCAGCAACCGCACGCGGCGTACTCGGGCTTCCAGGCGGGATCGAGGGCGAACCAGCCCGCCGCGCCAGCAACCCCGCACGACCCGCGCAGCACGGCGCCGTCGGCGAGGATGCCGACGCCGATCCCGGTGCCGAGAGCCACGTACGCAACGTCGCGCAGCCCCCGTGCCGCGCCGAGCCACGACTCGCCGAGCACGTACCCGGCCCGGTCGCTGTCGATGGCGAGCGGCACGCGTACCCGTGCCCGCAGCGCGTCGCGCAGCGGCACCTCCGCCGGCCCCCACAGGTTGGGACACCAGGCCTGGCCGGTAGACGGCGTGTAGATGCCCGGCACGATGACCCCGAGCCCGTCGGCGCCGCCGACGGCCTCGGCAATCTGCGCGACGCTGTCGTCGAGCGTTCGGGCAGCGGGAAGGGTGCGCGTGTTGCGCACCATGCCATCGGCGCCGACATGCGCGAGCGCCGTCTTGGTGCCACCAAGATCTGCCGCGAGTACGTGTGTCACGGGTCGGCCGAGATTATAGGCCGCCGCCCGGATCGCCTCAGGTCGTGACGCGCGCCCGCCGCGCCACCTGCCGGCCGGCTTCGGCGATGATTTCGAACGAACGGAGGCGCTGCGCGAAGTCGAACACGTCCGACACCACGATCAGCTCGTCGGCATCGGTCCGGTCCACGAGCGCCTGCATGCCCGCACCGACGGTGTCCGGATCACCCACGATGCTGCAGCGCAGCATCTGGGCCGCGTGAAGCTTCTCCTCCGGCGTCCAATACGTCTCGATGTCGTCGATCGGCGGCTGCGTGAGGCGACGCGCGCCGCGAACGATGTCGGCAAACGACATCTGCTGCGACGTGGCGAGCCGTCGTGCCTCGGCGTCGGTCTCGGCGCCGATGATGTTCACGCCGACCATCGCGTACGGCGTCGCGAGCTGACGGGACGGCTTGAAGCGCTGCCGATAGAGGCTCAGCGCCGTGTCCAGGTGTTGCGGCGCGAAATGCGACGCGAACCCATACGGCAGGCCCAGCTCCGCGGCCAGTTGCGCACCGAAGAGACTGGACCCGAGGATCCAGATCGGCACCTCCGTGCCTGCGCCGGGAACGGCCTCGATCCGCTGGCCGGGCGCGGCCGGCGAGAGGAAGGCCTGGAGTTCGAGGACGTCCTGCGGAAAGTGATCGGAAGACGCCGGATCGCGACGCAGTGCGCGCACCGTCAGCTGGTCGGTGCCGGGGGCACGCCCCACGCCAAGGTCGATGCGACCGGGAAACAGCGTCTCCAGCGTGCCGAACTGCTCGGCGATGACGTATGGGGCGTGATTGGGCAGCATGATGCCGCCCGCTCCGACACGGATCGTGCTGCTGCCAGCGGCGATGTGCGCAATGACGAGGGAAGTCGCCGCCGTCGTGACGGTCGGCATGTTGTGATGCTCGGCCACCCAGATCCGGGAGAAGCCGAGGCGCTCCGCGTGGCGACCAAGTTCACGCGCCTCGTCGAGGGCCATCCGGGGCGTGCCGCCCTCGCGTACGCGGCCAAGCTCGAGAATCGACAGCGGAATCACAGCGGAAAGCCCCTTTCAGCGACGCGGCCGGTTCGTCGATCGCCGCTTCACTACAATCGCACGGACCGCGCTGCGCACGGCGGCTATCCAGGGGATGTCATGGCTCCGCTGATCGTCCTGCTCACGGTAACCGTCCTCGCACGGCTGGGCGGCCACTTCGGCATCACCGGGCTGCGAAGCTGGAGGGCCGCCGTGCGCGTCGGGCTGGCGATGATGTTCTGCTTCACCGCCGCTGCCCACTTCAACAGCATGCGACCCGACCTCGTGCGCATGGTGCCGCCCTCGGTCCCTAGCCCGGCGCTGATGGTCACCGTCACCGGGGTGTGCGAGGTGCTCGGCGCCATCGGGCTGCTCGTGCCGCGACTCCGACGCGCCGCCGCGATCGCGTTGATCGCGATGCTCGTGGCAGTGCTGCCGGCGAACGTCCATGCCGCACGCGCCGACGCGACCATCGGCGGCAGGCCGGCAACGCCGCTGATTCCGCGTGTGGCGCTCCAGGGACTGTTCATCGCCGCGCTGTGGTGGTCGGCCGGCGCCGCCAACGCTGGGCGGACCGGCCGGGCGCACTAGTCGCTTACCGCGACCGCTGCGCGCGCTAGCCTGCGGGCAGATCCAGCGACACGCCGAGTTGCTGGTACATCCCCAGGAAGTCGAAGCAGTTCCAGCCTTCGACGAGCAGGCCGTCGGCGACGCGCACGAGCGTGAAGCCCGTGAACTCGACCCGGCGGTTGGTGGCCGCGATGCCGAGGCCCTCTCCGGTGTGTGTGCCGGTGACGCGACAGTGCGCCACCGTGAGGTCGCCGCGTGTCATCTCGTGGACGACGTCAATCGTCATGTCGGGAAACGCCGACCGGAACCGACGATGGAACGGCTTGAACGCCTCGGGACCGCGGATGGGCTCGCTGCCGGGCGCCGTGAGCCCGTGAACGATCCCCTCATGGTGGAGCATGCGGTCGATGGCGCTCTCATCGCCTCTGTTCCACACGTTCTCGAACCAGTCCTGTAACGTCGACACTGGCGTGGCTGACATGTCAACCTCCGACACACATGGTCTTCCGCAGGGAATCCGGTGCGCCTCGGGAGGGGAGTCGCGGGAGCGCTCCATCGTGCGCCCGAAGCAGGCAGGCTGCAAGCGGCGCGGCGGCGACGCCAGCACGGTCGCTTGGCGTAGGATGCGCCCATGAAGCGACGTGCCCTGCTCGGATCGCTCCTCGCGCTGCTGCCTGCGGCAAGGCTCGCCCGAGCGCAAGCGCGGGCGGCAGCGTGGACGGAGGCGAGCGCCTTCGCGACACTGCGCGAGCAACTCGGGCCGCGACTCATCGCCGTGGCGTCACCACTCGAGGCCTGCGTTCGCGCGGGAGGCGCCGGTGCCGACGCACTGTTTGCCAGACTGAAGAACCCGTACTACCTCGGGGACGAGCCGTCGTTGACGCAATCACTCGGCTGGGTGGGCGCCTGGACGACCCGGGCCAGCCCGTACGCGGTGCGCGCCGAATCGACCGCCGACGTCTCGGCTGCCGTCACGTTCGCTCGACGCGAAAGCGTGCGCCTCGTCGTCAGGGGCGGCGGGCACAGCTACTTCGGTAACTCCAACGCGGCCAACTCCCTGCTCGTGTGGACGCGCGCACTCGACCGCGTGGACGTACACGACGCGTTCGTGCCGGCCGGCGCGCCGATCGACACGCCGCCACGTCACGCGGTCTCGGTGGGCGCGGGCGCACTCTGGGGCCGCGTGTACGAACGCGTGTCGGTGCAGCACGGCCGCTATGTGCAGGGCGGCGGCTGTCTCACCGTCGGCGTGTCGGGCTTCGTGCTCGGCGGCGGGTTCGGCAGCCTGTCCAAGGCGTTCGGCACGGGCGCGGCGCACCTGCTGGAGGCCGAGATCGTCACCGCGGACGGTGCTGCACGCGTCGTCAACGGCTGGCGCGACCCCGACCTGTTCTTCGCGTTGCGCGGCGGTGGGGGCGGCACCTTCGGCATCGTCACGCGCCTCACCCTGGCGACGCATCCCCTGCCGTCCACCATCGGCGGCGTGTTCTTCACGGTCACCGCCACGAGCGACGCCGCATGGTCGGCGCTCGTCAGCCGCGTCGTTGCGTTCTATGGCGAGGCGCTGTGCAATCCCACCTGGGGAGAGCAGATCCGCTTCAGTCCGGGCCGGACGCTCGACGTGTCGATGGTCTTCCAGGGGATCGACCAGCAGGCGGCCGAGGCCGCGTGGGAGCCGTTGCTGTCCTGGATTGCACGGCGGGATGGCGAGTATCGCCTGGCAAACCCGCCCCTCTTCCTCGCCGTACCAGGACGCCGGTTCTGGGACGCCGCGTTCCTGCGCACGGTCCCGGGCATCGTGCTCGCCGACGATCGCCCCGAGGCGCCCGTCGGCAACATCTTCTGGGCGACCAATCTCGGAGAGGCCGCGCAGGTGCTGCATGCGTACGAGTCGCTGTGGCTGCCGATGGCGCTGCTCGGGGACGACCGGCGCCAGCGCCTGGCCGATGCGCTGGTGGCAGCCGCCGCGGCGTGGAGCGTCACGCTCCACGTGAACAAGGGGATGGGCGGCGGCGCCCCGGAGGCGATCGCGGCCACCCGTCAGACGGCGATGAACCCGCGCGTCCTCGATGCGTTCGCGCTGCTGATCTGCGCGGCCGACGCCCCGCCGGCATGGCCCGGCATTCCCGGTCGCGAGCCCGATCGGGTCACGGCGCGGCGCGAGGCCGGACGGGTCGAAGCGGCGATGGCGCCGATCCGCGCCCTGGTGCCGGTTGCGGCGGCCTACATGTCAGAGACGAGCTACTTCACCAGCGACTGGCACACCACGTACTGGGGCGAGCACCACGCGCGCCTGGCAGCCGTGAAGCGCCGGTACGATCCCGACAACGTGTTCCGGGGGCACCACACCGTCACCGCCGGGTAGCTCGCATCCGCCAGGGCTCGCGATGAGTTCGCAGGCCCTGAGGCGTCCAATCCCCCAGAAGATGCTCATGAACATACTGCTCTGGATCGTGCAGGGCCTGCTCGCGGCCGCCTTCCTTGCGCACGGCCTGATGTTCCTCTTTCCACCGGCGGACCTGGTCCCCCTGATGGATGCGACGATCGCGCGCCCACTCCGCTACTTCCTCGGCGTCGCCGAGGTGGCCGCAGGGATAGGACTCGTCGTGCCGGCGGCCACGCGCATCAGGCCGGCGCTGACGCCCCTGGCCGCGGCAGGACTCGTGCCCATCATGATCGGCGCGACGGTGCTGCACCTCGGCAGGGCCGAGTACAGCGCCTCGGTCACCACGACGGTGCTGCTCGCGATGGCCACGACGGTCGCGTGGCTGCGATGGCGCGTGCGCCCCATCGCGCCGCGTTGACCCGACGGTCATGCGTCCGCGCAGGACGCACGGGTCAGTCGAGCGGGTCGGCGGCCAGGATCTCGTCGGCGCGGGCGCCCGCCACCAGGCGCAACTTGCGGACAAAACGGGGCGTGGCGCCAGTGGCGACGAACCGTCCCACGGCTCTCCCGCCTTCGTCGTAGCCGTCCAACCGGTAGGCGAAGAGGTCCTGCAGCACGACCTGTCCATCCCGCACGCCGCTCACTTCCGTGACATGCGTGATGCGCCGCACGCCGTCCTGCATCGTCTCGTGCTGGAGTAGCAGATCCACGCTCGCGCTGATCTGCTTCTGGATTGCCCAGAGCGGCAGCTCGAGGCCCCTGGACAGCAGCATCAACTCGAGCCGCGAGATGGCGTGTTCCGGAGAGCTTGCGTGCAGT
Source organism: Acidobacteriota bacterium (assembly GCA_023429845.1). GTDB lineage: Bacteria > Acidobacteriota > Vicinamibacteria > Vicinamibacterales > Vicinamibacteraceae > Luteitalea. The sequence goes on along the minus strand of JAEZCY010000026.1, from coordinate 16,640 downwards.
ACGGCCATCGAGCCGTCGTGGCCGCTCGTCATCGCGTGCACCATTTCGAACGCTTCGTCGCCGCGGATCTCGCCGACGATGATGCGAGAGGGGCGCATGCGCAGGCTGTTGCGCAGCAGGTCGCCGAGCGAGATGGCGCCGGCGCCCTCGGCGTTGCCCCGTCGTGACTCGAGGCGCACGCAGTGACGCACCGCGAGGTCGAGCTCGGCCGTGTCCTCGATGACGATGACGCGCTCGCCCGTCGGGATCTGGTTGGCAAGGATGCCGAGGGTCGTCGTCTTTCCCGAGCCCGTACCGCCCGAGAAGACGATGTTGAGCCGTGCACGCACGGTGCAGGCAAGGAACTCGGCGATGCGTGCAGTGATCGTCGCCTGGTGTACCAGGTCGCCGAGCGTGCGCACCGCCTGCGTGAACTTGCGAATGGTCACGGCCGGCCCCTGCAGTGATACCGGCGGTATACATATGTTCACGCGCGACCCGTCGTCCATGCGAAAGTCCGCCGTGGGCGTGCGTGCGTTCACACCGCGACCGGCGGCAACGACGAGATTGTCCACGAGCAGGTCCAGTTGAGCGGGGTGCGCGAACACGCCGGCGACCTCGAGCATGCGCCCGCCGCGCTCGACGAACACCTGCTGCCAGCCGTTGATCATGATCTCGGTGATCCCCGGGTCCTCGAGCAGGTGGCGAATCGGCGCGAGGCCCGGCTTGTCGATGATCCTCAGCTGCATGTCACGTGGTCCTCAGTGCCGGTCCATGAACGTGCCGACGCCGTTCATCAGCATCTGCACGGCCACCATCACGAGCAGCATGCCCATCAGGCGCTCCATGGCGATGAGGCCCCGTTCGCCGAGCACCCGGTACAGGTACGTCGAGGACAGCAGGATCGCACCGCTCAGGGCCCATGCGATCGTCACGACCAGCAGGAGCGTGATCGTCGCGGACGGCACGGTGCGATCGAGAAGGAGCAGCGTGGCCAGTGTGGACGGGCCGGCAACGAGCGGAATCGCCAGTGGCACGACGAACGGTTCCCCTTCCGGTGTGCCGCCCGTGAACCCGCCTTCCCCCGGGAAGATCATGCGTATGGCGATGAGGAACAGCACGATGCCGCCCGCAACGCTGACGGCCTCCTGATCGAGGCCGAGGAACTGCAGGAACGCGTTGCCGATGAGCAGGAAGAAGACGAGGACGATGTAGGCGATCGCGAGCTCGCGTACGAGGACGCGCTGCCGGCGCTCGGGCGGCACGGCCTTGAGGATCGACAGGAACAGCGGCACGTTCCCGAGCGGGTCCATCACCAGGAACAGCGTCACGATCGAGGAAAGGACGTCCAATGGCGCCTCGATATATGGGCAGCTTATGCCCGCTCGGCCGGTCGCGGCGGGCGTCGCTCAGCGTATCGCGCCGCGCACGCCACGGCGAGCACGCCGTTCACCGTCGCGGGTACGGGTCTCCCTGGCACCGCGTCCTGAGAGGTGAGGATGTGCCACCCGTCGCAGCGCGAGTCGCCGGCGGCATTCGCGCGCGCGCCGATCACGACCGTGCCGACGCGGGCCAGGCGGATGGCGTAGGCACACATCGCACAGGGCTCGACCGTCGTATACAGAGTCGCGTCCGTGAGGTCCAGAGTGCCCAGGTGCGCACAGGCAGCCCGGACGGCAACGATCTCGGCATGCGCGGTCACGTCGCCGCGCGCCTTCACCCCCTCCGAGCCCAGGCCGACCACCGTGTCGCGGCGCACCACCACAGCGCCCACAGGCGAGTCCGCAGATTCGAGGGCGAGCGCGGCCAGTTCGAGGCATCGTCGCATGTACCGCTCGTGGCGCACCGCTTCGTCATCGTGCATGAGCGTCCTGTACGTTCGTATGGTCTTACCTGTCTGGGCTGCGCGCGTGGAAGGCTCGATGCAATGAGCGCACCTGCTCGGCGAGTTCCGGGAACGGTCCTTCGACGATGGCGCCGGCGACAACGGCCTGGATCGGCAGCGGTCGCACTGGCGGCGGCGGCACGCCCATCTCCGACAGCCAGCCGCCGAGCTGCGCCGACGAGCAGGCATAGACGATTCGGCCGAGGCCGACCCACCCGTGCGCCGCGGCACACATGGGGCAGTGCTCGCCTGACGTGAAGACCGTTGCCTCGGACCGTTCAACATCGCTCAGGTTCTCGGCGGCCCAGCGCGCCAGTTCGAACTCCGGGTGGCGGGTCCTGTCGCCGGAACGCACGCGATTGCGGTCCTCGGCCAGCACCCGTCCGTCCGCAGCCACGAGCACGGCGCCGAAGGGCTCGTCGCCTTCGTGCAGCGCCTGCTCGGCCAGTTCGATGCAGCGTTGCAGATGCGAACGCTCGGTGTGGCTGCCCATGAACTTTCCTGTCTCTCTCAGTGTATGCAACGGTAGCGGAAGTCGTGCGGCCCGTGTGGGGCCGATCTCCAAGGAGCGAAGATGACGGCGACAGGGCGCGCGGCCGTCCGCGTCACGGTGGCGATGCTGCTGGTTGGCGCGGCGTTTGGCGGCGCATGGCTGTGGCTTCACCTGCCACGGCGCATCACGGTGAGCGCCGGCGCGTTCCCCGAGCAACTGGTGTACGCACGGGCGTCCGACGATGTGATCAACGCCGGGGCGCTGTTCAGCGCCCAGAATGGGGCCAGCGATGCCGCCGCGGTGATCTGGGTGCACGGGTGGGGCGCCAACTTCCACTACCCGACGTACACCTCGATAGGGCGGCGCCTCGCAGCCCGAGGCACGACCACCATCAGCGTGAACACCCGCATGCACGATCTCGGTACGAGTGCCACGTACAGGCAGGGGCGCCGCGTGCGAGGTGGCGGCTACTGGGGCGTGCCCAGTGAGCAGGACCTCGACATCGCGGCCTGGGTGGACTTCGCCGAGCAACTTGGCTATCCGCGCGTCGTGCTGGCTGGCCACAGCGCGGGTTGGGCTGCCGTTGCGGCATATCGCGTGCGGTCGCAGGACCCGCGCGTCGTCGGCGTCGTCCTGGCCTCGGGCGCCGTCAGGCGGCTGCAGCCGCCCGACGACGAGGACCAGCTCGACAAGGCCCGACGGCTCGTCGAGGCCGGCAGGGGCGACGAACTCATGCCCTTGCCGAACCGATCGTTCCCGTCGTACATCAGCGCGGCGACGATGCTCGATCAGGCGCAGACTCCCGTCGAACTGCTCGACTTCTTCGGCGAGGGCGGCGGAACTGCCGGCATCGCCCGGCTGGGGTGTCCGGTCCTGGCGTTCTTCGGCACGCGTGGCGATGTCGGGGGTCCCCCTGAACTCGAGCTGGTCAGGTCCGCGTCGGGTCGCTTGTCTCTTGGTCCCCTCCGGATCGACACCTCGATGATCGAGGGCGCCGATCACATGTACACGGGCGAAGAGGATCAGGTCGCACGGACGATCGCGGACTGGATCGCGAGGGCCGTGCCGCCGGCGCACTGACACGCTCACGGCAGTGCCGCGCATGGCCGTGCGCCCTCGTCGGGCGCTCCCGGGTTCACTTTGGCGGGGTAGCGGGCTTTGCGCCGAGGAACCCGGCCAGCCCGCCGAGCTGCAGTCCCTGCACGCGATCCACGACTGTCGCGAACGCGCCCAGGTCTTCCGATGCATAGCCGCCGACCTTGTAGGTAAGCGTGATCGTCGTGGCAGCGGGACCGGCCGGCGTGAAGCGGAATTCCAATGCGCCGTGCAACCCCATGCCCTGAAGAGGACCGAGGCCGCCGGTCATTCGCAGCGTGTGGCCCGGATCGACGAACGTGACGAGCATGTGCAGCGCTTCACGGGCGCCGGCGCGCTCGCAGAAGCAGCCGCCGGCACGAGGCTCGATGGACAGGGCGCCTTCCGAGCCCCACCACGTGTGATCGCGCGGCCACCAGCGATTGACGTCTTCGACGAGTGCCTTGAAGGCGGTCGATCCATCGACCGGGACCACGCGCACGTTCTCGATCGTGAAGCCAGACGGGGAGGCGTGCTTGACTTCGGCCCGAGCCTGGTGCGCGGCGAGGACACCGAGCGCAACGACGGAGGCGACGATGCGGCACCGCAGACGGCTCGTCATGGCGCCGCGCCGCGCATGCGGCCCTGCGGCTCTGTCTGGCATGCGCCATCGTCGGACGAATCGTTCGCGGAGTCCAGCGGAGTGGTGCGGCTCGATGCCGCGGGTGCAGTGGCGGCGCCGCCCGTGAACGGCAGCGATGCCTTGGCGAGGGCCCAGGGAGTTGCACTCAGGAGCGGGCATCTGCCCGCTCGGGGGGCCGCGCCGCGTAGCCGACCTCCGCGAGCCGGCGGCCCATCTCGTCGTAGAGCGCCGGGTCGTCGGGCGACCACGTCGCCAGACCGTCCACGTAACGATTGAACATGCAGAACGCCGCGGCAATGAGCACCGTGTCGTGGATCTCGCGATCGGTGGCGCCCGCCGCCCGAGCCCCGTCCACGTCGGCGGTGGACACATGCCGCCCACCGAGCACCACGCGATCGGCGATGCGCAACAGGCCGCGGAACTTCGCGCTGATGGGCGCGGCCGCGGGATCGGCAACCACGGCGTCCACGGTTGCGTAGCCGCCATCGAGGTGATGCGCGGCTGCTGCGCGGTGGCTCGCCTCGCAGAAATGACACTCGTTGAGCCGCGAGACGCGCGTGGCGATCATCTCGCGCTCGGCACTCGAGAGCGTGCTTTGCCCACGCAGCAGGACCTCGGCGAGCGCCAGCATCGGGCGTGCCGTGTCGGGGCTGAACATGAAGGCACTGCGGATTCCGGGAACGTCTTCGGGCAAGCGGATGTGCGGCATCTGGTGACGCATGGTTCCGCGCGCGCGGCGACAGCTCAATAGCGGTTTTCGACTACGACAGCCGCCACATAAGGACAGCGGCGATCGACCCGCGATCGCGGTCGCGGGCTTCAGCTGCACCAACGGCGCGACGACGATGTGATCGCCGGTGCAGAGCGCTTCCGTGCTGCCCACCGCGTCAGCGACGGATCGCGGCGTGTGCCTGCTGCAGTTCGGCGCGCAGCGGCTGGCTGGCACGGTCGCACATCGCCACGAGGCTCTGGCTGTACGTCGCGGCGGCCGCCGCATCGCCGGCTGCACCGGCAGCGGCCGCAGCGCCTGCCAGGGCGCGGAACCGGTTCGGCTCCTTGGCCAGCGTGGTGGTGAACGCCTCGAGTGCGGAACGGGGGTCGCCCGAGGCGAGCAGCATCTCGCCCAGCAGCTCGCGCGCCGGGGCCAGCGGGCCGGGCGTCACGGCCGACTTCTCGGTGGCGTCCTCTGCATCGGCGGCCGCCCGCAGCATCGCCAGCGCTCGGTGCCGCTCGCTGCGCGCGAAGGCCAGCCAGGCGCCCGCCACCTCGTGCTGGATCGCCACCTGCTGGGTCCAGTAGCTCTCCTGCCTGGCTGCCTGTTCGGAGTGGAGCGCAGCGAGGCGCGCGACGCTTGCCTCCGCCGCAGCGATGTCGCCTGTCCGAGCCGCACCGAGCGCCCGGGCGAACTCGGTGAGGGCGTCCACGTAAGGCAGCCCGCTCGGGTGACGCACGAGCGCGGCCGACTCGGCCCAGGCCCCGCGTTCGATCACGAAGCGGGCCGGCATGGCCGCGAGGGCGAAGTAACCGGCCGACGCCGGCGCCGCACCGCCGATGGCCTTCGGATCGAAGCGGGCGGCCGTCTCCGGCAGCGCCGCCAGCAGGCGCCTTGCTGCGTCGTCCTGTGCGGTCTGCAGATACGCGTACATCTGGTAGTCCGAGGCGTGCAGCTCCTCGGCCGTCGACCGCTGGCGGCGCGCGGCGGCGGCCGACGCGACGTTCGTGTCGATGGACGCCTGCCACGCGCCGACGCGCGTGAACGTGTGCGACGGCATGTGCAGGGCGTGAGGAGCCGACGGAGCGATCGCTGCGTAGCGCTCGGCCGCGCGCAGGGCCCGCGGGGCGAGCGTCGGCACGTCGTAGCTGTGGATGATGTAGTGCGCGAGGCCGGGATGGTCGGGCATGCGTTCGAAGAGCGGCTCGAGGATGCCGACGGCCTGCAGCCGGCTTGCGTAGCTCTTGTCGGCGGGGTCCTCAGCTGCCGTGAGGGCCAGCGCATGGAAGATTGCCGCCTCCGTGTCCGACGGGAGCCGCCGCGACAGTTCGGCCATCGCATCGCGGTACGCCTCGAGACGCGCCGTCTGCGGACGCGAGCCGGCATCTGCGTAGAGCTGGCCGACGGCGGCGACGTAGCCGCGTTCGCGGTCGGTGCGAGGGGCCAGTGCCGTTGCACGCTCGACGGCGGCACGTCCCTGCGCCAGCTGCTGAGGCGATCGCTGACCCAGAGAGAACGGATTGCCCCAATGACTCAGTGCGATGCCCCAATGCGCCATCGCGCAGGTGGGGTCGGCCACCAGCGCCGCCTCGAACCCCCGGATTGCGTCACCGAACTCGAACGAGTGCAGCAATGCGACCGCGCGATCGAATGCGGGCACGGCAGCGGCCGCACACGACGTGTCGAAGTGGACCCGCCCGAGCCGTTCGTCACCCGGCGCGGCATGTTCATGGTCCTGGGCGGCAGGCGCGCACAGCAAGGCGAGCCACGCGGCGGTGGCGAGCACGACAGGCTTCATGACGGGGACCTCCGTGGCATCGTACTCCTGCCCCGCGGCAGGCGCGAGGCCGGTGTCGGTTGAGCTACGCCCGTCCGATGGGCGGCGATCGGGCCGGCCGGCTGTCGCAGCCGGCCGGCATTGGGATCAAGCAAGGCCCATCCGGCCCGGACCTGCCGGGATGGCCGCGCGATAATCGTGCGCGGTCACCCGCGAGTGCTCGCATCACTCGACGACACCAGGCATCGGACGGCATGGCTGACGAGGTCAAGAACTACATCACTCCGGCTGGCTACCGTCGGCTTCAGGAGGAGCTCGCCCGGTTGTGGAAGATCGAGCGTCCCCAGGTGGTGACCACGGTCGCATGGGCCGCGGGCAACGGCGACCGTTCCGAGAACGGCGACTACATCTACGGCAAGAAGAAGCTGCGCGAAATCGACCGGCGCATCCGCTACCTGTCCAAGAGCCTCGACCGCGCCGTCGTGGTCGACAACGCCGGCAAGCGCATCGATCGCGTGTTCTTCGGCGCTACCGTCACGGTCGCGTTCGAGAACGGCGAGGAGCGCGACGTCACCATCGTGGGTGTGGACGAGCTCGGTGCCGCTGATGGGCGCGTGTCGTGGCGCTCGCCGCTGGCGAGGGCGCTGATCAAGGCGAAGGTGGGCGACACCGTGACACTTCGCGCGCCGCGCGGCGATGAGCACATCGAGATCATCTCGGTGCGCTACGACGCGCTGTCGTGAGCGTGCGCACGTGCGGCGCGAAGGCGTCCGCCACCTGCAGCGCGAGCGACGCCGTATCCGCGTACGAGATGTTGGACGTCACGGCGACGGCGAGCCCGCGTTCGGGCCAGACGAGCAGCGACGCCACCTGGCCGCCGAGCGCATCCCCGTCATGACCGACGAGCCGCGCGTCCTCACCGTCCAGCGTCGCGGTCTTGACGGACCAGCCGAGGCCGTAACCGGCGCCGGCCCCCGTGGACAACCGTTGTTCCGCCTGCAGCAGCTGCACCGTTGCCGGTTGCAGCAACGCGCCGTTGCGCAGCGCCAGCGCGAAACGCACGAGGTCGGATGGCGTGGAGAGGAACACGCTGGCGCCGGCATAGCACGACAGATCGACCGGTCGCATCAGGTGCAATCCGTAGCGAGGGTCCGCTGAGTACCGCGGGAAGTACGGCGTCGCGCTTCCGGCGCCGCTGCGCTCGGGGCCCGCATCGGGTCGTGTTGCCTCCATGCCCGTCGGCGCAAACACGCGATCGCGCATGAATCGCAGGAACGGCTCACCTGCCGCGGCCTCGATGGCGGCGCTGACGAGGATCCAGCCGAAGCCGGAATGACGGTATGCCGTTCCTGGCTCGAATCGCAGCGCGCCGCCGGCGAAGTGGGGCAACGCCTCTACCGGTCTGTCACAGCGCTCGGAGAACAGCGCCCCCTCGTCGCCGCCATCGTCTCTCAGGCCACTTACCTGCCCCATCAGGTGCCGAAGCGTCACGGGCCACGGCTTCGTCGGGAACTCCGGCACGTACCGCTGAATCTCGTCGTCGAGCTCGAGGCGACCCTCCTCGAGCAGCAGGCCGGCGCCGGCAGACGTGAAGGCAATCGACGCGGTGCCGATCCTGAAGCGCGTCGAGGGCCGGACAGGCACCCGATCATCGAGGTCGGCCCAGCCGAAACCCTCGGCCCAGACGAGGTCGCGGCCGACACCCACCGCCACCGACAGCCCCGGCAGATTCTGCTCCGAGATGCCGGCCCGCATCACTCGCCGCCCGTGGTCCACGGCAGCCGTCCATGGCGCCAACGGCGCTGACTGGGTCGCCGATGGCACGCGGTCCGGCTCGGGGTGCAGCCGCGTGGCCGTGGCGGTGACGTACACGTGGAGCCCGCCAAGCGCTGCCAGCAACAGCCCGGCGCCCACGACGAGCAGCGCCAGCCACGTCTCGATCCGATTCCACCGCTTCGCCACGTTCCGCTCCGCTCGCCGCGCACACCGCTGCCGGCCGTCACAGCATGCGTCAGCAGGCGCGCGGTGTCTTCATGAGCGTGTGAGGGTTACGTGAGCCTTGGATGAGGGCACCCGCCGGCCACGCTCATCACGACTACCCGTCAACCGGACGCCACGGCTGGCTCGCACACGGACCGTCATCCCGGTTGGCGAGGCATCGGCGCGGCAGGCACGACAGGCCACACGAACCGTCAGCTCCCGACGGACTCCGCCAGGTGCTTGCCCGTGAGTGTCGAACGGTCAGCGACGAGCCCGGCAGGCGTGCCTTCGAATACCACGGCGCCGCCCTCGTGACCGGCCCCCGGGCCGAGGTCGATGATCCAGTCGGCGTGCGCCATCACGGCCTGATGGTGTTCGATCACCACCACGGACGTGCCGTCGTCCACGAGGCGATCGAGCAGGCCGAGCAGCTGCTTGACGTCGGCGAGGTGCAGCCCAGTGGTCGGCTCGTCGAGCACGTAGATGCCGCCCTTGTCGGACATGTGCGTGGCGAGCTTGAGTCGCTGCCGTTCGCCTCCCGAGAGCGTCGTCAGCGGCTGACCGAGGCCGACGTAGCCGAGGCCGACGTCGGCGAGCCGGTCGAGGATGGCGCGGGCGGCCGGGGTGCGCGCGTCGCCCGTGCCGAAGAACTCGCGGGCCTCGTCCACCGACATCTGGAGCACCTCGCTGATGTCGCGCCCACCGAGCACATACTCGAGCACCTGGGCCTGGAAGCGTTTGCCGCCGCATTCCTCACACGTGGTGGCGACCCCCGCCATGATCGCCAGGTCCACGTAGGTGACACCCGCGCCGTTGCAGGTGGGGCAGGCACCCTCCGAGTTGGGGCTGAACAGCGCCGGCTTCACGCCGTTAGCCTTCGCGAACGCGTTCCGTATCGGATCGAGAAGCCCGGTGTACGTTGCCGGGTTGCTTCGCCGCGACCCGCGGATGGCGCCCTGGTCGATGGACACCACGCCAGCACCCGACATGGAGCCGTGCACGAGCGAACTCTTTCCCGAGCCCGCTACCCCGGTCACGACAACGAGCACGCCGAGCGGGACGTCCACGTCCACGTTCCTCAGGTTGTTCGCTCGCGCGCCGCGAATCGGCAGCGTGCCCGTCGGGGTGCGCACCGTGCGCTTCAACGTCGCGCGGTCGTCGAAGTGGCGCCCGGTGAGCGTGCCGCTGGCACGCAGGCCATCGACGGGCCCTTCGTAGCAGACCGTGCCGCCCGCCGCGCCGGCACCGGGCCCGAGGTCCACCACGTGATCCGCGATGGCGATGGTCTCCGGCTTGTGCTCCACCACCAGCACCGTGTTGCCCTTGTCGCGCAGTCGGAGCAGCAGGCCGTTCATCCGCTGGATGTCGTGCGGGTGCAGCCCGATCGTCGGTTCGTCGAAGACATAGGTCACGTCGGTCAGGGACGACCCGAGGTGCCGGACCATCTTGGTGCGCTGCGCCTCGCCCCCCGACAGCGTGCCCGACGGCCGCGCCAGCGACAGATACCCGAGCCCGATGTCCACGAAGGAGTCGAGCGTCTCGGCGAGCGCGTCGAGCAGTGGCTGCATGGACGGTGCCTTCAGGGCACGCACCCACCCGGCAAGGTCGCTGATCTGCATCGCACAGCAATCGGCGATGTTGAGCCCGTCGATCCGCGACGAACGCGCGTCCTTGCCGAGCCGCGTCCCTTCGCACTCGGCGCAGACGTCGAAGGTGACGGCGCGCTCGACGAAGGCGCGGATGTGCGGCTGCAGCGCCTCGACGTCCTTGGACAGGAACGACTTCTGAATCTGCGGAATGATGCCCGCGTAGGTGATGTTGATGCCGTCCACCTTGATCTTCGTCGGCTCCTTGTGGAGCAGATCGTGTCGTTCCCGCTTGGTGAACCGGCGGATCGGCTTGTCGGGATCGAAGAACCCGCAGCCGCGGAAGATGCGCCCGGACCAGCCCTCCATGCTGTAGCCGGGAACCGTCAACGCGCCATCGTTGAGTGACTTGCTGTCGTCGAGCAGCGCCGACACGTCGATGTCGTTGACGCGGCCCATGCCCTCGCACCGCGGGCACATGCCGCCGAGGCGGCTGAACGCGGCCTTCTTCGTCTGCGTGCGCCCTTCGCCACGGTCGACCGTGATGGCGCCGCTCGCGCTTACGGACGGCACGTTGAACGAGTACGCACCCGGTGGCCCGATATGGGGGGCCGCCAGTCGGCTGAAGAGGATGCGCAGCATCGCGTTCGCGTCGGTCACCGTGCCGACGGTCGATCGCGGGTTGGCGCCGATCCGCTCCTGGTCCACGATGATGGCGGTCGTCAGGCCTTCGAGCAGGTCCACGTCGGGCCGCGAGAGCGTCGGCATGAAGCCCTGCACGAACGTGCTGTAGGTCTCGTTGATCAGGCGTTGCGATTCGGCGGCAATCGTGCCGAACACGAGCGAACTCTTCCCCGACCCGGACACGCCCGTGAACACGGTCAGCCGTCGCTTGGGGATCTCGATGCTGACGTTTGCAAGGTTGTTCGCGCGAGCGCCTCGCACGCGGATGGTGTCGTGCCGGTCGGCCTGGTGCATTCTCGTGGCTCCGGAGGGCCGCTGGCTGGGCATCCTGCCGATCCTGCCATCGCCATGCGGAGCGGTCCAGCGGGCTGACCTGAGATGCGTCGCGTCGGGCAAGGCCGGACGGTGGCAGACGGCGCGGTGCCGTCGCTTTCCGGGCGGGTGAGCAGCATGCGCGGCCCCGGGGATGTGGGACAATCGCCGTCTCGTCGCCTGAAGGCCACGCCCTTCACCCACCTCGGGGACGACAGCCGGGACGGCCCGGTTCCTCTTACACGGACGTACCGATATGGCGTGGTTGCTGCTGGTTGCCGCGGGTCTCCTCGAGATCGTCTGGGCGTTCACGATGAAGCTGTCGCACGGCTTCACGCGACTCGGGCCGACGATCGTCACGCTGCTGGCGATGCTGGCGAGCTTCGGTCTGCTGTCGGTCTCGATGAGGACGCTGCCGCTCGGAACCGCATACACGGTGTGGACGGGCATCGGCGCGGTCGGCGCCTTCATCGTCGGCGTGGCCGTGCTCGGCGAGTCGCTGACGGCCGGCCGTGTCGTGGCCGCAGGCCTCATCGTGGCGGGGCTCGTCCTGATGAAGCTGTCCACGAACGCGTAATCACGGCGGGCACAGGGCAACGCCGCGTCGCTGCCTGTCGTAGAAATCGAATGGTTCGCTCGGCCTTGCTCGCGTTCGTCGCTGTTCTGTTCCTGCCGCATGCTCTCCAGGCCCAGACGCCACCCGCCATCAGCGTCACCGTGGACGTCGAGGACGTGGTGCCGGAGGACCTGCAGGACACGCCCGGCGCGGTGAGCGTGCTGACCAGCGAGGACCTGTTGTCGTTCCGGCCGTTCACGCTGCACGACGCCTTCCAGTTCACCGCGGGGGTGCGCACCATCGACGATGATGTGCTCGGGCGTCGGAGCGGCATCGGGGTGAGGGGTGCGCCGTCGCGGCGCTCGCGCAAGACCCTGCTGCTCGAAGACGGCACGCCGATCAACGCCTCCACGTACCTCGATCCCAGCGCGCACTACACGCCGCCGATCGAGCGGCTCGAACGCGTGGACGTCCTGAAGGGCACCGGGCACGTCCTTCACGGCCCGCTGAACAACCATGGCATCGTCAACTTCAGGAACAAGCAGGCGACGCCCGCGCCCGCCACAGGGTTGGAGATCGGCTTGGGCAACCTCGGGACGTTCAAGCGGCACCTGATGCACCGCCGCACGGACGGGCCAGTCGGGTTAGTCGCGGCTTACACGGGCACGAGCACCGACGGCGCGTTCGACGTCGAGCGTCACCGCTACGACGACTTCTTCGGCAGTCTGGACTGGCGGCTGGGGGCGCGGCAGTCGCTGAAGGTGACGTCCACGCACTTCCGCGAGCGCTCGCACTACGACGAGAGCAACCTCACGCCGCAGGAGTTCGCGGTGGCGCCGCGCACCAAGCGGGGACGCTTCGGGCAGGAGTTCAATACCCTGGCCGTGACCCTGCAGAAGTACGACGTCGTGCATCGCGCCACGCTCGGCGCCGGGATCGCGTCGTCCACCAAGGTGTTCGTCACCGATCTCGACCGGCCCCGCTTCACCGTGGACCCGGGTGATTCGCCGATCGCTCTCCTGCCGCGGGTGAGCCCGGAAGACCGCTTCGTGCCGGGTGTGGAAGGCACGATGGTGAGCCGCGACCGCCACTACCGCACCGTCGGCGTCGAGAACCGCATGGAGCGATCGCTGGCGGGGAGTTCCTCGACGAACCACCAGCTGCAGTGGGGCGTGCGAACCGAGCGTCATCGGCTGGACGACCGCCGCACCGAAGGCGCGCCGGGCCAGGTGATCGATGCCGGCGATCGCGGCCACCACGTGCGCGACGAGGCCTACCGCGCCACGGCCGTGTCCGGGTTCCTGCAGGATGCGATGCACGCGGGCGCCTGGGTAGTGACACCGGGCGTGCGGCTCGAACACTACACGCAGAGCCGCCATCGCCGCCCGTCCGCCGACCGGCCGGCTGGCCTGCCGGTGGAGCAGGACGAGAACACGCTCGTGCTGCCGAGCGTCAACGTGCTCTACGACGGGTTCCGGGCGACCCCGATCTTTGCAAGCGTGGGCCGCGGCTACACCCCGGCATTCGCGCGCACGGCCGCGGAGTTCCCGCTTCGACCCGAGACGGGGCTCAACTCGCAGATCGGCGTCCGGACGACAGCCGTCCAGGGCACATCGCTCGAGACGTCGTTCTTCTACAACCGCATCACCGACACCGTCGTGCAGTTGCCGTTCACGATCGACAACCAGAACATCTTTCTCAACAGCGAAGACTCGCGCTCGTTCGGCGTGGACTCGTCCATGCGCGTGAACTCGGCGAGCTTCACGAAGGCCGCGCACAACTGGTTCGGGCTCGTGACCTGGACGTACACGAGGGCGACGTTCACGCGCGGCCTCGTCGAGGGCAACGACGTGCCGGAGGTGCCTCGCCATTCCGGCAGCGCAACGATCGGCTTCGAGCACCGATCGGGCTGGCGGACGAACCTCACCGTGAGCCACTTCGGCCGCTTCTACACCGACCCGGCGAACACGTCCGCCTGGACGCTCGCTGACGAGGACGGCGTGCCGCTCGCCCCCGACGACGACTTCGACCTGCGCGAGCCGGTCGTGCTCGGCATGGTGCCGCGGCACACGCTCGTGTCCGCAAGTGTCAGCGGCCCCATACCGGGCCTGCCGTTGACGCTGTACATCCAGGCACGCAACCTTGCCGATCGGCTGTACGTGACCGACCTCGCCAACGGACTCCGCCCCGGCGCCGCCAGGACGATCACGGCAGGCGTGCGCGTGGAGTTCTGATCGACACAGCACCTCAGTTCCCGCTCGGGTAGCGTGCCCTGCCGATACGCCTGGGACGCCAAGCGCGGGCAACCCACCCCGGCCGGTCGAGGTCATGTGAACGCGATGTCGTCGTCGGCCTCGGCCTGCGCGCTTTCCATGTCGCGACGGCCGGCGTCGAGCACGTACAGGCGCGGCATCTGCACGAGCGCGATCCGCGCGGCCGGGTAGTACTGCCGCGCGGCCGCATCCACACGCACGAGCAGCGGCACATCGTCGTGTTCGATGGCCACGAGCAGCTGCCAGAGATCGTCGGCCGCCACGGCAGCGGAACTCACCGTCGTGCCGTCAGCGAGCGACACGGTCGTCTGGCGGGTCATGCCGATGATGGCCGCGCGGTCCCAGGACTGCTGCTCCACCGCTTCCCGGACGACGGCGATCAGTGTGGGAGACGCCGGCTCCAGGGGTTCGGCGTCGGCGACGAAGTAGCCGTCCAGCACGCGATAGAAGTCGACGGGCACACCGTCGGCCTCGCCCCACCGCACGTCCCAGTCTCCAGGTGGACGGTCGGCCTCGCGGTCCAGCAGGCACAGGCTCCTGGTGTTCCCGACGTTGACGGCCACCAGCCGGTTGTCGAGGGTGGCAAACGTCAGCCAGGCGGCGCGTCCCTCGTCGAGGGAGCGCTCGAGGCGCCGCGCCTCGGTTCCGTTGATGGGAAACCAGCGACTGCGCCCTTCCCCACTCAGCGATACCCCCGCGTGTCCCCAGCAAGGGTCCTGACTTCCATTCGACAAGACAGCGTACGTCGTGGGCGACCGCCGCGCCGGGACGGGGGTCGAGCCGACGAGCGCGTCCACGGTCGTCCCGAAGATCATCGCCAGTTCACGCAGCGCCGCAACATTGGGTTCGGCCTTCCCCGCCTCCCAGCGGGCGACGGTCTGCTGCGTCGTGCCCAACGCCCGCGCCAGCTCGCCCTGGGTCAACCGGGCGGCAAGGCGGACCTCTCTCAGTGCCTCGAGCGCCATTGACGGCTTAGTATGCCGCTACGCCGTTTCTGTGTCTCGTACTCCTTTATCGAGTAGGGAAATGGATGCGCATGTGTCCGCGTCAGCACACGTTCCAAGTGTACACAAACACCTTATTAGGGTTTGGAATCAGAATTCGAGCACGATCTTGCCGCGGGCGCGACCGCTTTCGATGACGCCGTGCGCCCGCCGCAGGTTGGCTGCGTTGACAGTCCCGAAGTGCTCCCCGAGGGTGGTACGCAGCACCCCGGCGTCCACCAGCCGCGCCACCTCGTCCAGAAGCGCACCCTGCGCATCGATGTCCGCGGTCTGGAACAGAGGACGCGTGAACATGAACTCCCAATGCGTGGAGACGCTCTTGCGCTTGAACGGCGCGATGTCCACGACGCCTGGATCGTCGATGAGCGCCCATCGTCCCTGGGGCGCGATGAGCTCGGCAATCGCTGGTAGATGGCGGTCGGTGGCCGTCGTGGAGAAGACGAACGCGGGCTCGCCGATCCCGAGCGCGGCGACCCCGCCAGCAAGCGGCCGGGCGTGATCGACGACGTGGTGGGCGCCAAGGTCGCGGACCCACGCAGCGGTTTCGGCCCGTGAGGCCGTGGCTACGACCGTGAGGTCGGTCAGGCGACGGGCGAGCTGGATGGCAATCGAGCCGACGCCGCCGGCTCCGCCGATCACGAGCAGCGCGGCGGCGGCGCCGGGCACTGTCCTGCGGACGTCGAGCCGGTCGAACAGCGCCTCCCAGGCCGTGATGCTCGTCAGCGGCAGCGCGGCGGCTTCCGCGAAGTCGAGCGTCGCGGGCTTACGGCCCGCGATCCGCTCGTCCACGAGGTGGTACTCGGCGTTGGTGCCCTGCCTGTTCAGCGAGCCGGCGTAGAAGACCTCGTCACCGGGCTTGAACCGCGACGCCTGCGGGCCGACTTCCACAACCACCCCGGCGGCATCCCACCCGAGCACCTTCCACTCGCCCGGATCGGCCCCGGCCCGGCGGCGGACCTTGGTGTCCACCGGATTGACGGAGACGGCCCGCACCTGCACGAGCAGATCTCTGCCCGTGGGGACCGGACGTGGCAGTTCGATGTCGAGGAGCGACTCCGGGGCGTCGAGTTCTCCAGGGGTGCGATAGCCGACTGCGCGCATGGTGATCGCGACTCTAACTGCTGATCACGACGGCCCACAATCGCCACGGACGGCAAACGGGAGCGCCGCGGCGGGCGCTGGCCGATGATTTGTCTGCGCCCGCGTCGTCCATAGACCAGAATGCGGCGCTTCGCCCTTCGCACATGGCGTGCCAGAGAACGCCGTCAGACAACGGCCATTGCCCCCGTCAGGGAGACCATGCACATGACGCCCAAGAACACGATCTGTCTCTGGTTCGACACGGATGCGCTCGACGCCGCGCAGTTCTACGCGGCCACCTTCCCCGACAGCGTCGTCGGGGCGGTGCACAGGGCGCCGGCCGACTTTCCCGGCGGCAAGGCAGGCCAGGTGCTCACGGTGGATTTCACGGTGCTCGGCATCCCGTGCCTTGGCCTGAACGGAGGGCCCACCTTCACGCACTCCGAGGCGTTCAGCTTCCAGGTCGCCACCGACGATCAGGAAGAAACCGACCGCTACTGGAACGCTATCGTCGACAATGGCGGCGAGGAAAGCCAATGCGGCTGGTGCCGAGACAAATGGGGCCTCTCCTGGCAGATCACCCCGCGCGTGCTGACAGACGC
>JAEZCY010000331.1 GCA_023429845.1 Acidobacteriota bacterium | reverse complement strand
GCCCTGGGCGGCATCGGCGTCGCGGCCGGTATCTCAGCGGCAGAGGCCCTCGCCGTGTCTGCGCGCCGGGTCGCTCTCGCGCCGGCCTCGGCGGTGGGCGGCGCGGTGTCGGGTGCGTGTGCGCAGGGACTGGCGCGGTGGACCCTGCGCGCGCTGTTCGGGCTCCATGTGCCCGTCGGCGGGACGCTCGAAGGCCTCGTCATCGGCGCCGGCGTCGGCGCGGGGTACGCGCTGGCGACGCGACACGTCATCACGGGACTGGCTGCCCCGAGAGGCGCCGCTCGCGGCCAACTGGCAATGGCAGCGGCAGCCGGTGGGGCCGTCGCCGCCCTGTGCCTGTCGCTGGTCGGCGTCCCTCTCGTCGGTGGCACGGTGCACCTGCTCGCCGAGGCATCGTCCGGCTCCCAGGTGCTGCTCACGCCACTCGGCCGACTCGTGGGTGAGCCGGAGTTCGGACCGCTCGCGCGTGCGCTGTTGTCGATCGCCGAAGGGGGCTGTTTCGGCGCCGGGCTCGCGCTCGGACTGGCGCGCCGCACCTGAATTCACGCCACTCAACGACATCTCACGGGATGCTCACCACGCGCTCAAGACATCCCGCCCGGCCGTGTCGATGCTGTCTCGAGGCGCCATCGTCATCCGCATGACGCGGACGGCAACGCGCCCGGAGACCAGCCATGCGCACGTCCGTCCTTGCGCCGCCTGCGGGCGTCGTTACCCCGTTTGCACGCCACTACGATCCGAGTGGCCCGCACCTGCGCCTCCGGGCCTCGACACGGGGCGAGCAGGAGGTCATCGACCTCACCGAGCAGCTCGAGGCCTTCCTGCTGCTGTCCGGACTCTCCCGTGGCCTGCTCGTGGTGCACACGCTGCACACGACCACGGCCGTCGTCGTCAACGAACAGGAACCGCTGCTGCACGACGACCTCTTTCGGCAGCTCGAGCGCCTTGCGCCACGAGGCATCGCCTACGACCACGACGACCCCGTGCGACGGGTGGTCAACCGCGTCGATGCCGAGCGCACCAATGGGCACGCGCACTGTCGCGCCATGCTGCTCGGGAGCTCCGCCAGCGTCCCCATCGTGGGCGGCCGACTGCTGCTCGGTCGCTGGCAACGCGTGCTCCTCGTCGAACTCGATGGGCCTCAGGACCGGACAGTGGTCGCCACGATCGTCGGCGGCGTATCCTTCGGGGATGCTTCGTCGTGATCTGCTCGCCCTGCCCCTGGTCCTGGCAGGTTCGCCAGCCACTTCGCGTGTTGTTGCGGCGCCGCAGCCGCACGCGCTGACCGTTGCCGACTTCAGCTTCGAGGGCCCGCTCGGGTCGCGGGGCGCGTCGATCGAGGCCGTGGCGCGCGACCATTTCCGCGTACGGCTCGGCGCGGCGCCCAACCAGCCGGGCTGGCCCAACAAGTTGAACATGCGCATCCTGCGCGGGGCGCGTGGCAATCGGCTGCGCCTGGACGTGTCGTTTCCGGAAGGGACCAACTACGCGTTCAACGAGTACCACCAGTCGTTCTCGTATGATGGCGTCCACTGGCATCCTGTCGCGTGGGAGCAGGGCTACCTCGCGTCGCCGCGTGCCGACACGCTGGTGTTCCCGCCGTTCACGGCTGACCAGGTGTGGATCGGCACGCAGACGCCGATGTCGTGGGACGTCGATGCGCTGGGCCTCATCGCGCGCTGGCGGCAGAGCCCGCACGTGACGGTGCACACCGTCGGCAGGTCGCTCGGCGGCCGCGACATGCTGCGCCTCGAGATCACCGACGCGGCCAGCCCGCATCCACGCGCGAGTCGCTGGGTGCACTACCTCGCGCACCAGCACCCCGGGGAGCACAACTCCCAGTGGCGTCTCGCGGGGCTCGTCGACTGGCTCCTGAGCGAGGAGGGCGCCGACGTGCGGCGCCGGCAGATCGTCCACGTCGTGCTGATGATGAGCCCGGATGCGCCCGCCAACGGCTGGTACCGCGTCAACGCGCAGGGGGTGGACATGAACCGGAGCTACAGCCCCACCGGCGCGAACAAGGCCACGCAGGCGCACGAGGCCTACTTCTGGCAGCGCGACCTGGAGCAGCTCATGGCGTCGGAGGCCCCGGTGACGACCGTCTGGGCCATCCACACCTGGGGCGGCATCGTGGAACCGCAGATCATCCCCGGACCGGAGCTCCAGGGGACGCTCGGTACATGGACGGACCTGCGCGACGCTCTTGCCAGTCACGATCGGCTCGGCCTTGTCGAACCGGTCACGCTCGCCAGGCGCGGACAGTACGGCAACACGTCGTGGACCGACGGGCCGCACACGCAGTTCGGTGTGACGGCGATGCTCTGTGAGGGCGGCGCGGTGCTGCAGACGCGCCAGCTGAACGAGGCCTCCGGCGTGGCCCTCATCAAGGGGCTTGGCGCCTTCTACCGCGGCACGAGGCCCTCCGCGTGACGGGCGCGTCAGGCACGGCGCCGCCTTTTGGCAGGCCGGGCTATCGGGATGTCGGGTTGCGCAGGTAGTAGAAGCGGCCATCCTCGGCGCCGCCCAGGAAGTCCGGTACGCCGTTGCCGTCCAAGTCGGTGACCGCCGGGCTGACGTCGTGCCCCTCGATGTTGCGCGCCGCAAGCGGACCTGCGTCGCGGAACCACCACTTGCCGTCTCTGTGTGCGACCTGCAGCAGCAGGTTCGCGTTGGCCGAGTTCACCAGCAGATCGAAGACGCCATCACCGTTCCAGTCGGCGACGGCAATCTTGCGGCGACCGCTGCCGCCGGCGCTGCGTTCGTTCAGCCGCAACGGCGCCCCCGCCTCGTCCACGAACACACGACGCGGCTGCCGCAGCGCGAGCCCGCCGTTCGCCTTCGCACGCTCGAACAGCGCGAGGTAGCCCTCGCTGTCGAGCATCGCCAGGTCCGGCAGTCCGTCGCCCGTGAAATCGTGGACGACAGGGGTCGTCCGCCATTGCGTCAGCAGCGCCTTGCCGGTTGGCGCCTTCCATCCCCACGCCAGTCGCGGCTGCGGTCCTTCCCAGTCCACCTCGATCGCCACCGCCGCCGCGAGCCGAGGCGCCGTGCGCGTACCGACGTTGCGCAGCCACATCACCTCACCGAGGATCGAGTTGAGGACGATGTCGGGGAGGCCGTCGATGTTCCAGTCGGCGACACTGAATGTCGTGTAGCCCCACTTGGCTTCGATGGGCCCCTGGATCGAACCGTTGTCGCCGGCGACGACGCGAAACACCCGGCCCCCGGCTTCGAGCCTGCGCGGAGCCGCCCAACGCGGGCGTTCGACGCCCTTGCCGCTCAGGTTCTCGAACCATTCGATGAACCCTGCCGTGTTGCCGCTCAGGATGTCCAGGTCGCCGTCGCCATCCCAGTCCACGGTGACGGGAGTGGCGAGCGCGCCGGACTTCAGCGCGTCGGCCTCCTGCGCGAAGTACTTCGGCGCGTCGAAGATCGGCGTGCGGGACGCATCGAGGCGGCCGGTGTGCCTGACGTAGGCCACCCGGCCGTCCTCGTCGCCCACGATCAGGTCCACGTGGCCGTCGCCGTTCCAGTCGAACGCCACGGGGACGATCATCTGCAGTTCCATCCGCAATCGCCCGCCGCCAGTCGCTGGCACGTCCCGACCGGCGGCGTACTCAGGTCGCGTGCGGGTGCCGACGTTCTCGTAGTACGTGAAGGCGTCGAGGAACTCGCCCGTCAGCAGATCCAGATCGCCGTCGCCATCGAAGTCCTCGAAGTTCGGCACCGGGTTGCCGCGCGGCTGGTCGAGGCGCACTCCTCCCGCGTGGAGCGGCTGGGGCGCCGCGTACGTGGGTGCTTCGGTCGTTCCCTGGTTGCGCAGCACGTAGATGACGCCATGCAGCGGTCCGTGCACCCACCTGCCGCTCGCGTCGTAGCCGTCGTCCCACCCGTAGTCGGACCAGTCCTCCGCGGCCTGCACGATGTCGAGCGCGCCGTCGCCGTCGAAGTCCACGTACTTCCAGACGTTGTGGCGGATGCGCGGTCCCTTCGGCTGCGTGCCCAACAGCGTGGCGTGCGCCGTCACGGGCAGCGGCAGCTTCACCTCATGCCCGGGCGTGAGGCCGGCGCGCAGCACGTCGGGCCATTCCGTGTTCATGCGGAGGACCCGCAGCTGCCGTCCGCCTGGCGTCTCCACGTACGACGGCGTCACGTAGTGCTGCGTGGGCCCGAGCCGACGCGCCGCGGCAAAGATCGGCATCTCGGCGTGCGGGCCGGATCGGTTCTCGAACAGGTAGACGCCGTTGTACGGCTTGTCGGGGCACGACACGAGCAGGTCCGTGTCGCCGTCGGCATCGATGTCCCAGGGAATGGGCCAGGCCCACAGGCCCACGCCCAGGTCCACGTGCAGTCCCGGGTTGTTGTAGGTGAGGGGCTGGAGGGGCGAATCCGTGGCAATCGGAACGAGTGTGCCGAGCACGAGCGCCAGGACGAGTGCCAGCGACGACCGCATGCCGGCCACCATACCGCACGGGCACGGCGGAAGGAGCAGGCGCGCCCCGAGAACGCGCCCGCCGACCTCAGATCACCCGGCGCGCGGCCGCAATCACGGCTGCGCTCTCGCCCGGCACTGCGGACTCGAGCCAGTCGCGCGCCTTGTCGGCGAGCAGGCGCCACTCGTCCTGCCAAGCCGCGGCGTGCTGCTCCAGCCACGCCATGGCCAGCGCGGTCGACCACACACGCGCGCCGTGCGCGGCTCCACCGGCCTCTGCCGGGC
>JAEZCY010000250.1 GCA_023429845.1 Acidobacteriota bacterium | reverse complement strand
GCGTGTGCTCGCCGTGGACGACAACGCGCTCAACCTGCGCGTGGTGAAGGAACTGCTGGAGAACCGCGGCTGCACGGTGGTGCTCGCCGACGGCGGGCGCAGAGCGGTGGACGCCTGGCAACGCGAGCGGTTCGACCTGGTGTTGATGGACGTGCAGATGCCGGAACTCGACGGCCTGGACACGTGCCGCGAGATTCGGGCGATCGAGGCCCGGCGGCGAGTGCGCCGGACGCCGATCGTCGCGCTCACGGCGCATGCGCTGGCCGGGGACCGTGAGCGCTGCCTCGCGGCCGGGATGGACGACTACCTGTCCAAGCCGCTGCGGTCCAGCGCGCTCTACGAACTGATGGAGCGCGCCGGCATCATCACGGCACTCGAACGTCCGGCGTGACGGCGGGTCAGTCCCGCCGCGGGCGCTGGTTGGCGTTCAGGACCTTCTTCCGCAGCCGGATCGACTTCGGCGTGATCTCGACGAGTTCGTCGTCGTTGATGAACTCGATGGCGCCTTCGAGCCCGAGGCGGCGCGGCGGGATGATGCGGATCGCCTCGTCCGCAGTCGAGGCGCGCATGTTGGTCTGCTTCTTCTCTTTCGTGACGTTGACGTCGAGGTCGTTGTTACGCGAGTTCTCGCCGATCAGCATCCCTTCGTAAACCTCGGTGGCCGGATCGATGAAGATCTCGCCGCGTTCCTGCAGGTTCGCGATCGCGAAGGCGGTTGCCACGCCGGTGCGGTCGGCCACGAGGGCGCCGGTGGGACGGGCCGGGATGGGGCCGGCCCACGGCTCCCACGACGCGAAGATGTGGTTCATGATGCCCGTGCCGCGCGTATCGGTCATGAACTGCGAACGCAAGCCGATCAGGCCCCGCGCCGGCACCCTGAACTCGAGCCGCACGCGGCCGCTGCCGTTGTTGATCATCCGCGTCATCGTGCCCTTGCGGGTGCCGAGCGCCGCGATGATCACGCCCTGGTAGTCCTCGGGTACGTCGATGACGACGTCCTCGACCGGCTCGAGCCTGCCCTCCGGGGTGTCCTTTGTCACGATCTCGGGTCTCGAGACCTGGAGCTCGTACCCTTCGCGCCGCATCATCTCGATGAGCACCGACAGCTGCAGCTCGCCGCGGCCGATGACGCGCATCTGCTCCGGCGAGTCGGTGGGCTCGACGCGCAGCGAGACGTTGCCGAGCAGTTCCTTGTCGAGGCGCTCCTTCAGCTGCCGCGACGTCACGAAGGTGCCGTCGCGCCCGGCCATCGGCGATGTGTTCACGCCGAAGACCATCGAAACGGTGGGCTCATCCACCGCGATCGGCGGAATCGGCTTCGGGGTCTCGGCGCTCGTGACCGTCTCGCCGATGGTGATGCCTTCGATGCCGGCAAGACAGACGATGTCGCCAGCCGCGGCCTCCTGGATGTCGACGCGCTTGAGCCCTTCGAACGCGAACAGCTTGGTGACGCGCGTCTGCTGGACGGAGCCGTCGAGCTTCACGACGCCCACGAGATCGCCAACCCTCACACGGCCGTT
This sequence comes from Acidobacteriota bacterium, assembly GCA_023429845.1. GTDB lineage: Bacteria > Acidobacteriota > Vicinamibacteria > Vicinamibacterales > Vicinamibacteraceae > Luteitalea. Next base: position 1,517 of record JAEZCY010000250.1, on the reverse strand, counting down.
GAAGATACGCCCGATCGCGATGCGGCCGAGGTACTCGCTGGCATCGAGGTTCGCGATGAGGATCTGGAGCACCCCCTCGGGGTCGCCCTTCGGCGGCGGCGTGTGCTCGATGATCGCGTCGAACAGGGGACGCAGGTCGGTGCCGCGTTCGTCGGGATCCCGGCTGGCCTTGCCGTCCCGCGCAACGGCGTAGATCACCGGGAACTCGAGCTGCGTCTCGTCCGCGTCGAGGTCGATGAACAGGTCGTACACCTCGTTCAGCACTTCCTGCACGCGTGCGTCCGGCCTGTCCACCTTGTTGATGACGACGATGGGTTCGAGGCGCCGCTCGAGCGCCTTGCGCAGCACGAAACGGGTCTGTGGCAAGGGACCTTCGGAGGCGTCCACGAGCAGCACCACGCCATCGACCATGGACAGCGTCCGTTCCACCTCGCCGCCGAAGTCCGCGTGGCCGGGCGTGTCGCAGATGTTGATCAGCTGATCGAGATAGCGGACCGCCGTGTTCTTGGCGAGGATCGTGATGCCGCGCTCGCGCTCGAGATCCATGGAGTCCATCGCCCGTTCCGCCACGCGCTCGTTGGACCTGAAGGTGCCCGCCTGGTGGAACATGGCGTCGACCAGCGTGGTCTTGCCGTGGTCCACGTGGGCGATGATGGCGACGTTCCGGCGATGAGGGTTGGCGATCTGTCGGGCGTGTTCGGCAGCGGACATCCCTTCAGTATAGGGGGCGGGTATCTCCAACTCCGAGCGCCAAATGCGAAGACCGCCCGCCGGTCTCGTCGGCGTTCGACCGGGCCGACTCAGGCGTTGAGGTCAGAGAACTGATGCCGATTCTCCGCTGGTTCGCCCGCGTCTACCGGGCGACGATCTGGCTTTTCGTCCACCTGGCTGCCGCGGTTGCGCTGTTCCTGGTCTCTGCCGCGTTCGGCGCCTCGGAGAACCTCGAACAGCGCAACGGGCTGCACTTCTTCCGGATTCCCGCGGCGTTCTGGCTGTTTCTTGCGGTGTGGCATTTCGTGGTCCGAGGCGTGATGGGTCGCCCGTTCGAACCGCCGAACAGGTCGAAGGCCACGAGCGCCGAAGCCGCCCGCAGTGCGGTGGGCTGCCTGGCCTGGCTCGTGCCGGTCGCGGCCGTCTACGTGTATGTGGGCAACCTTGCAGATCGGGCGTGGGCGGGCGTCAGCGGTGACGACCCGCGGCACCCGGCGCGGCTCGTCACCGAACAGGCCCTGGCCCTGGCAGACCGCGTGGCGGCCAACCCCGAGGCGTACGTGCCATACGCCGTGGGCACGCTGGTCGTGCTTTCGGTTCTGCATGCCGCGTCGGGCGCCGTACTCGCGACGGGGACGACCTCCAGCCGCGCTGCCGATGCGGCGCGCGAGCGGGCGAGGCAAGCCGCGGCGACTCATGGTGGCAGCACGGGCAAGAAGGCAGCGGCCGCAGCGAACGCGGCAGCGGCGGAGGGGGCTCGGGTGGCGTCGCGGGCGCGAGAGAGGGCTGGACGTGCTGCCGGGAAG
>JAEZCY010000203.1 GCA_023429845.1 Acidobacteriota bacterium | reverse complement strand
TAGCGGCGGCGGACGGCGTCCCCCGGCCCGGCCCAGGTCCGCACGCCGCGCCGCGCGCCCCGGGCGACGAGCGCGGCGTCCTCGGGCTCGGTCGTCGTTGCCAATACCACCGGGCCGACCCCCGACGCGCACAGGCGGACGATGCAGTACTCGACCAGGGGATGGCCGGCGAGCGGCGCCATGACCTTGCTCGGCAGGCGCCGCGACCCCATACGCGCCTGCAGCACGATCAGCGCGGGCGCCCCACTCATCCGCGCTGGCGCGACAGCACGCCGGCAGCAGGCTCGAGCACCTGCGCGTCTGCCTCGGTCAGGAACAGCGAGGTCTCGTGGCTGCTCATCCGCAAGCCTTCGATGAAGTCACCCATGCGCGGCGGCAGCGACTCACCGCGTCCGACCCGGACCGTCCACTCCGCGAAATCGGCGCCGGCGGCGATCGTCAGCTGGATGCCGCCGCTGAAGCGCGGGTTGATCTCGAAGATGACCGGCGTGCCGTCCACGACGCGGCACTGCACGTTGACGGCACCCCGGAACTCGAGCACCTGCGCGCAGCGCACCGCAATGTCGATCAGCGTCTGGTCGCGCACGGTACGCCCGCGGTCGGTCACGCCGGAGCGGATCACCAGCCGCTCACGCGGCACCGCCGAGATCGGACGCCCCTCCAAGTCGCAGAACATGTCGATGGTGAACTCCGGGCCCGCCAGGTACTCCTGCACGATGGGGTCCGGCACGTACTCGAGGAAGAACCGCAACTGCTCGGGCGTCTGCACCGGATAGGCGCCGACGCTGCCGCGTCCCCGGCGCGGCTTGATGAACAGCGGCAGCGCGGGATTCACCCGGTGCACGTCCTCGGGCGTCCACGTCGCGGCTGCGCGGATGCCGTGCTCCTGCAGGTGAGTCGCCGTCCGCAACTTGTCGCGACAGATGCGCGCCGTGGCGACGCGGGGCGCGGTGACGACGACGCCGGCGCGGGCAAACCGGTCCGCGGCCGCGGCAAGCGTCTCGAGCTCGTCGTCGATCGTCGGCACGAGCACGCCGACGGCGTGCGCCTCGCACACATCGAGCAGAGCGTCCACGTAGGACGGGTCGTCGCTGCGCGGCACCCGGTGCGCCCGGTCGGCGACGTGCACGGCTGGCGAAAACGGATCGATGTCGGTCGCGATCACCCGGCCCTGCGGCGTAAGCCGCGCGACTGCGCTCTGCAAAGCGCGGACGAGCCCCACCCGCCGCGACGCGGCCGTCACGAGGACGTCAGGACGCGGCGCCATCGTCTCCTCTCCCCCGTCCCGACGTGAGATCGGACGGCTCGAATGCACTGCCCTCGGGGATGTCGCGGGTCACCTCACAGCCGACCAGCGCGCGCGCGTACTCGGCGCCGAGTCCGGCCGCTGGACGCAGGGCGATGACATCCTCGGCGTCGATGCGCTCGCCGGGCGCGAGAGTCCGTCGCGCGTACAGTCCGCGCCGGCTGGGCACGATGTTCGGCCGTTCCTGGTCCTGGGGCGCCCGCCGGCCATCGCCCATGGCCGCATGCGCGCGGTCCAACCGGCGCACGAGGTCGGCCAGTTCCTCCGGTGTGGACGACACCGGCGCGTCGATCGCGTCCGTGCCGGGCAGGTACACGTGGCGTTCGTACAAGGTGGCGCCGAGGGCGAAGGCGAGCAGTGCCGCATCCGCGCCCATGCCGTGATCCGACAGCCCGATCGGCAGCGGGTAGTGACGGGCCAGGGTCGCGATGGCCCGGAGGTTCTGCTGGTCGTCAGGCGTGGGATAGGCCGACACGCAGTGCAGCAGCGCCACCGTGCGCGCACCTGAGCTGACGGCCCAGTCCACGGCGTTGGAGACGTCGCCGTCCGTGCTCATGCCGGTCGAGAGGATGACAGGACGTCCGCTGCGCGAGACGCGCTCGACGAGCAGCGCGTGCGTCAGGTCGCCGCTGGCGATCTTGAAGGCGTCCACCCCCAGCGCAGCGAACGTATCTACGGCGTGTGCGTCGAACGCGGTGACGATGACGGCGAGGCCCCGGGCTCGGGCACGCGCGACCAGCGCCGGCCACACGTCCACATCCAGTTCGAATCGGCGGAAGAACTCGCGCAGCGACGCCGCCTGCACGTGCGCCGGTGCGGGAGCATCGGCCACCAGCAACTGCGCCGCATCGAAGGCCTGCAGCTTGATCGCCCAGACACCGGCGTCCGCGCACGCGTCGATCAGCGCGTGTGCGAGCTGCGGATCACCATTGTGGTTCAACCCGATCTCGGCGATCACCCGCATCGGCGTGCCGGGGTCGATCCAGTGGCCGGCGATCTCAGCGCGCGAGCTCATGTCGTTCCCTCAGCAGGCGCGCGACGAGCGTCGGCACGTCGGCCAGGCGCCGCGCGACCGTGTCGGGCGCCGGGCACGCAGGACGCACCCGGCCTCGCGACAGCCAGACGGTGCGCAATCCTGCCGCGGCGGCGCCGGCGATGTCCTTCTCCAGGTGGTCGCCAACGAAGACGGCGGCAGATGCATGGACGCCGAGCCGTGCGAGTACGGTCGCAAAACAGGCGCGGGCTGGCTTGCCCCCCGGCGCACACTCCTCCGCGTAGACCACCGCGTCGGCCAGAGGCTCGAGGCCAAGCGCCGCGACCTTGCCGCGCTGCGTGCTCGGGAGGCCGTTGGTGAGCACCCCAAGCCGATGTCCATCGCCGCGCAGCCGGGTAAGCACGGCACGCGACCTGCCGGGCAGCCGGAGTCTCGGCGCGTGCGTCCGGATGACTTCAACCAGCGGCGTCACGTCCGCAACTGGCCACCCCTGTGCGATGCAGAGCGCCTGCAGCCCGTCGGCCCGCGCTCCCGCGCGGAACCGCCGGACGAGGAAACGGTACGTCTCGTGAGGCGACGCGCCCTTCCCGGCATACAGGTGTGCCGCCACGGCGGCGAACCCGCTCAGCGCGAATCGGCGCTCCTCATAGAGCGTGTCGTCCAGGTCGAACACGACTGCCGTCGCTTCAGGCATGCCGTCCCTCCGCGACCGCGATCACGGCCCGGG
>JAEZCY010000210.1 GCA_023429845.1 Acidobacteriota bacterium | reverse complement strand
GTGCGGGATGCCGACGCGTGCGAAGAGCAGGCGAAGGTAATCGGCGATCTCCGTGACCGTGCCGACGGTCGACCGGGGCGACTTCGACAGCGGTCGCTGCTCGATCGCGATGGCCGGCGAAAGGCCTTCGATCCGGTCGACGTTCGGTTTTGCCAGCTGCTCGAGGAACTGGCGGGCGTAGGCGGACAGCGATTCGACGTATCGTCGTTGTCCTTCGGCGTAGATCGTGTCGAACGCGAGCGACGACTTGCCGGATCCTGACAGTCCCGTGATCACGACGAGTCGGTCCCGGGGGAGATCGACGTCGATGTTCTTCAGGTTGTGCACACGGGCGCCGCGCACGGAGATGCGCTCGTCGGATGTCATGGGGGACGCAGTCGAGGCCCGGACGGCGGGCCCAACATCCGATTGTATCAGCGCCGGAAGCTCCGGCTGCCCACCACCCCGCGCCCCTCGACGACGTCGTAGGTGGCGCCCGCGGCAAGACGACCCAGCCGTTCTGCGGGCCGCCCCGGCCACTCCACGACGACGACGTCGAGCGCGGCCGCCTCGCCCAGACCGAAACTCAACACCAGTTCCGACTGCGACAGATAGCTCGATCCGGTCCGCACCATGCGGCTCACGCGCTGCCCGTTCACGACCGCGGTGACCCGCGTGCCGACCGCGTCGCGGTTCACGGTCGTCCCTCGCAGCCGAAGGCGCACGGCGCCGCCCCGGGGCGAGGAATCGTTCCTGAAGAGCTGAGCGACGCCGCCGTTGGATGTCACGACGACGTCCGGATCGCCGTCGGCGTCCACATCGGCAAACGCCGCGCCGCGGCCGATGCGCGGCGCCGCGAACGCGCTGCCCGCCGCCCCGGCCACGTCTTCGAAGCGTCCCCGACGGTTGAGGAACAAGTGGGTGGGCGATGCCGCGGCCGTCGAGCGCGCCAGGGACGGATCGAGCAGGCCGGCCACGACGAGCAGGTCCTGCCAGCCATCGAGATCCACGTCGAAGAAGAAGCAGCCCCATCCAAGCGTCTGCCGTGTGGCGCGGCCGATCTCGTTGTTGGGAGCCGTGTCCACGTACACACCCGGCTCCTGCGGCACGAACAACCCGAGCATCTCGCCGGAGAAATTGGTGACGGCAACCGAGGCCCTGCCCGAATTGTCCACGTCCGCGGCATCCACGCCCATGCCGGCTCGCGCGCGGCCATCGACGCTGAATGCAACGCCGCTCTGGAGGCCGAGTTCGGTGAACGTGCCGTTGCGGTTGTTGCGGTAGAGACGATTGGGAACGGTGTCGTTGGCGATGAACAGGTCCGGCCAGCCGTCGCCATCGTGGTCGAGCACGGTGGCGCCGAGTGCCTTCCCGGTCACGTCGAACAGCCCCGCCCGCGCGGTGACGTCCTCGAAGCGCCCGCCGCCGAGATTGCGGAACAGCCACGAGGTGCTGCCGCGGTAGGCCTGGGGCGTGCAGTACGTCTTCTGCTTCCCGTCGGCACTGCAGTACAGGTCGGTCTCCGGCGACCACTGCACGTAGTTGCACACCAGCAGGTCGACGAGGCCGTCGCGGTCCACGTCGATCCAGAGGGCGCACGTGCTGAAGCCGCGCTTGTCGCCGAGCCCGGCGCGCCCGGTCACGTCCACGAAGCGTATGCCTCGGTCGTTGCGCAACAGATGCACCCCGCCGACCGACGTGATGACGAGATCCGTCCAGCCGTCGTTGTCCATGTCGGCGGCCGCCACGCCCATCCCGTACTGCAGGGGCACACTGTCGCCGACGCCCTGTGGCGGCCGGCCGCCGGCCTTCGCTGGTGCAGGTTCCGACGTTCCCGCGCTTCGGTGATCGGCGTTCGGACGATCGGCGCTCGGCAGCATGCCCATCGAGCGGGAGACGTCCGTGAACCGTCCCGTACCGTCATTGCGGTACAGCGATGCATACCGGTTACCGCCGCCGCCGGGAAACAGGCCGTTCACGAAGAGCAGATCCTGATGCCCGTCGTTGTCGTAGTCCAGGAATGCCACGCCCGCGCCCATGGTCTCCGGCAGGAGCTTGCGGCCGGCGGCGCCGTTGTCGTGCCTGAAGGCGATGCCCGCTTCGCGTGTGACGTCGCTGAGCGTGACGTGCGGCGACTGCCCGCTCAGGACGATCGTCACGAGCAGCAGGAACAGGGTGGTAAGGACGCCCGGCCCAGGCGTCCATCTCCGGGATGTCGGGGCCGGCGCGTTCGGGACACGCACCCTGCCGTTCCCGACACTACGCATCACGCATTTCGCAGGGCATAGCTGGCTACTCGGGCAGGACGAGTCCCTTCCGTACCGCGTACAACACGAGCTCGGCGGCCTTGTGCACGCCCAGCGTGCTCATCAGGTTCGCGCGGTGGACGGCGACCGTGTTGACCGACAGGTTCAGCAGGCTGGCGATTTCCTTGTTCGACTTGCCATGCGCGATGAGCTGCAGCACCTGCTTCTCGCGCTGGGTCAGCTTGTCGAAGACGTCGGGCGCGTCGGCGTTGTCCTGCTTGTCGCGGAGCGCCTTGATCAGCACGCCCGACAACTCGGGGCTCAGGTACTGCTGCCCGGCCGCGACCGCCCGCACGGCGCGCGTCAGGTCGGTCTCGAGTGCGCTCTTCAGGATGTAGCCCGATACGCCGGCGTCGAGCGCGCTGCGCACGTACTGCGCGTCGGAGTACATGCTCAGGACCAGGATCCTGGTTGCTGGCCGGTCGCGGAGAATCTCCCGCGCCGCGTGGATGCCGTTGGCATCAGGCATCGACATGTCCATCAGGACGACGTCCGGACGCGTCTGTTTCGCGAGCGCCACGCCGTCCTGCGCGTTTCCTGCCTCACCGACCACCGAGAGGCCCGGCTCCTCCTCGATGATCCGCCGGAAACCCTGGCGCACGAGGGCATGGTCGTCCACGAGGATGACGCGAATCACGAAGTGGCCCAGGGAATCGTCATGGAATTCTGAAACTCCTGCAATTATGCAATTTCCTGCGCCGGCACCGGTACCTGCACGCTCACGCGCGTGCCGCCGAGCGGCGCGGCGCCAATCGCGAACGTGCCGCCTATCAGCGCCGCGCGCTCGCGCATGCTCGTGAGCCCGAGTCCCGGCGTGGCCTGGACCGGCCGGCCGCTGCCCATGCCCCGCCCATCGTCGTCCACGGTCAGCCGCACGCCGCCGGCGTCTCGCACCGCGCTGACGATCACTTCCGAGGCGCCGGCATGGCGGACGACGTTGGTGAGCGATTCCTGCAGCACGCGGTAGAGGTGCGTCGCGACGTCGGCCGGCAGGCCAGCGAAGTCCCCGGTCGTGCGCACCTCGATCGGCAGGCCCGTCTGCCGCGCCACGAGCTCGACGTGCGCCCGCAGCGCGTGCTCCAGACCGAAGTCGTCGAGCACCACCGGGTGCAGTGCGCGCGACCGCTGCCGGATGCCCTCGAGCACCTGCTGCGCGAGGTCCTGCAGTTCGCCGAGCTGACCGGCGATCGCGGCGGCGGGCGTCGTGCCCTGTTCGACGTGACGGCGGGTGCGGGCAAGGCCGAATCCAAGCGCAGTCAGCACCTGCCCGAACTCGTCGTGAAGTTCGCGCGCGAGCGCAGCCTGCACGTCCTCCTGCAGGCCAATCATGCGCCACGACAGCGCACGCCGTTCGGCCGACACCTGCTGCAGGGCGGTGATGGCGCGGCGCACCGTGAGGACGATCGTCGCGCCGGCAACGAGCAGCGCGGCAACCAGACCCACGCTGAGCCACCGGATCTGTCGCTCGACGCTGTCGTAGACGGCACGCGCACGTGCGGTGACCTCGTCGTCCACGCTCGTGTTGTCGATGAGCAGCTGCGACACCTGATGGGTCAGCTCCGCCTGACGCGACTGCGCCTCGGCGGCGAAGATGGCGAGCGCCTCGTCGTCGCGGCCCGCACGTGCCGCGGCGAAGCCACTATCGAGCGCTTCCCACAGGCGGCGCGACGCCTCGTCGAGCTGGCGAGCCTGCACCGGCGCGCGCGCGACGGGCGCGAGTTCTCGCTCCCGCGCGAGCGCCTGATCGAGATCGACGCGCAGGCGTTCGAACGCCTGCTGCCATGCGACGAGCGGGTACGGCTCGCTGCCGTCGGTCATGTCGCGCAGGGTGTCGGCGATCGTCGAGATGTTGTTGTCGATCCGGATCAGCTGCAGGGTGTCGAGGCGGTGCCGCTCGGTGAGCGCGACCTGCTCATCGCGGAGACGACGGACCTCGCGACTGGCGTACAGCGAGGTCGTGACGACCATGAGCGCCGCCATGAGCACACCGGCAACGAGCCACGGAATGGGGCTCCGGGGGAGTGTGGCGGGCGTCGTGGCGTCGGACATTCGAAGAGCGCCCGGCCCGCGGCAGGCGGGCCCGCGCGCAGTAGACTGCGGCGATGGGCGAGTCGGACCCGGTCGGCGACCGGCCGCGACCACGCCGCTGCTGACACTGCTGACCGTGGTGCTTCGGCAGTCTATCCGACAGCAGACCCGGCGCGCACGGCCACGCCGTTTGCCGCTGCACCGTCTCCGACCCGACAAGCCGCTGGTCCTCGCCGCGTCGTGGCCGTGGAGCTGGAGCCGAGGCACGGGGCCATCCCTCGTGGGGCATCGAGCTCGCCGACATGGACGGCGACGCCGCCCTGGACATCGCGGCCGGGGCGTTGGTTGCAGGCCGCCCCGACCTGCTGGTGGGATCGTCTGCATTCTGGTCCGCCGATGGACAGCACGGTCGACGTGTGGCGGAACATGCGCAAGGCTCCGGCATCGGCTGCCCGAGCAGCCGACGCCGGAGCTCGCGTCAGAATTCGACGACCGAACCCGTGAGGATCGAGCGCTCTTCTGCCTCGCAGATCTCCACGGCACTCAATCCGTCAGCCGCGGTCACTACGGTCGGCGGCGTGCCCGATCGGATCGCCGCGACAAGGTGCTGCAGTTCCCCGACGTAGCCGTCGGGGCCTTCCGGGGTGACGACGCGAGCGGGTTGCCCTTCGTCGAGCACCTGGAGCGCGGCGTCCCCGCGCGCGCTGTCGTAGTCCACCGTGGCGCGCTCGAACATCGCCGTGTAGGACATGCTGAAGCCGCTGGCCATCAGCCAGCTGCCCTCGGAGTACACCGTCGCGCCACCCGGCACCTTGTACTGGGTGACGACGTGATCGATGGCGCCGCTGAACCTGGTCTGGCCGGTCGAAAAGACGCTCGTGGGACGGCCGAAAAGGAACTGCACGAAGTCGGTGTCGTGGATGTGCAGGTCGAACAGCGCGCCGCCCGAGTCGCCTCCCTTGAAGTAGCTGTCGCGGCTCCACCCCGGAGGCGATGCCACGCGCCGGAAGCGGGCCGTCAGGAGCTCGCCGTACGTGCCCGCGTCGCGGAGTTCCTTCAACCAGGACCAGCCCGGCCAGAAGCGCATGCACATCGCCGGCATGAAGAACGTCGAGGCCGAGGCCGCCGCGTCGACGATCTCCCGCGACAGGGCCGACGTGCGTGCCAGCGGCTTCTCGCAGATCACGTGCTTGCCGGCCGCCAGGGCGGCGAGGCTCTGTGAGACGTGCAGCGGCGTCGGCACGCAGAGGTCCACGAGGTCCACCTCGTCGTCTGCGAGCAGATCCTCCAGTTTCTGGTAGGCGCGCACGTCGGTGCCGAGGTCGACGGTGTCCGATCCGGCGACGTTGCCCGCCACGCCCGCGAGCACGCCGTTGACCGGCTGTCGGACTGCATCGCACACGGCGACGATGCGGGCATCGGGCACGTGGCGGTAGGCGTTGATATGCGTGAGGCCCATGAAGCCGAGGCCGACGACGCCGACGTTGACGGGCCGATCCATCGGCGTGCTCATGCCCGGACTCCCTCGACGAGCACGCGGGCGGCGTTGATGTCGGCGACGCGGGTCGTCCCGGCTTCGCGCTCGATGCACAGGTCGCCGGTGAAGCCGACCTGGTCGAGGGCGGCGAAGAACGCCGGCCAGTCCACCTGCCCGGCGCCGACGACCACCTCCTCGCCCCACTCACCGGGGACCTTCGTGCGGATGCCGTCCTTCACGTGCACGGCGCCGATCCACGGCCCGAGCGTCCGCACCGCCTCGATGGGATCGCCCTTGTCGTAGAGAATCATGTTGGCCGGATCGAAGTTGACGGTCAGCCCTGGGTGGTTCAACGACTTGAGCAGCGCCGCCAGCGCCTCGGCCGTCTCCTGCCCTGTCTCGAGGCCCACCTTGATGCCCTCGGCCGCGAACGCGTCGGCGACCTCGCGGAGTCGTCCGGCGAGTGACGCGTAGGCCGGATCGCTCTCGTCGTGCGGGAGGAAGCCGGCGTGGAACGTGACGATCCGCATGCCGAGTCCCTTCGCGATGGGCACGGTCGCGCGGATGTTGGCGCGGTTCTGTTCCCACGTCGCGTCGGGCGCGATGCCACCCGTAAGCCGGATGGTCTCCATCGTGGTGTAGTCCTCGCCAACCGTGCGGAACATGCCCGACACCACTTCGATGCCGGCGTCCCGGAGCAGGTCGGGCGTGACGCCCCACGTCTCGGGCGACTCCCGCAACGGATCCAGGTCGAGCTGGACGCGCCGCAGGCCTGTGGCCTGCACGGCGGCGATGAGTTCCTGCGGACTGGATGGCTGCAGCGACCAGCTGCAGACGGCAAGACGATCGGTCAAAGGGTGTGCAGTCACGGTGCCTATTAGACCGCAATCGGGCGCGGAGCTCGACGACCCGCGCCGTGGACGGCCATCGGACGATGCGGATTGGCGCCGTCCGCCTGTCCGATCCGCGCGCGTCGCTGGACCGTGACGCGCAGTTCGGACACGCCTGCCGGCAGCGTGCCGATTCGTCACACGCTGCAGCTGCGGGGGCGCGGCCATCGGCGTCGGAGGCCGGGATCGGCTCCGGCGCCGACGCCGGGAGCACGCGTCCCTGCGCGAGCAGGTCGAGTGCGGTGGTGGCGGCCTGGGCATCGTCGTCCATGCCGTGACCGTCAGGACGGCGAACGCGACGAGGACCAATCGCAGCCGGCGCACGTTGTACATCCGTATCCCGCGGGATACGGGACGCGAGGATTACCCGAGCGCCGCCGCGATGCCACGCATGTACGAGAGCGACTCGAGCATGCCGGGCACCGGGTTGTCGGCCTTGATCTCGTACTCGAGCGACACGTGCCCGGCGAAGCGCATCTTCACCAGTTCGCGGAAGACGCCCACTACCGGCAGCACGCCCCGACCGACCTCGACCTGGCTCTCACGATTGGTGGTGTCGGTGAGGTCCTTGATGTGCAGGTCGAACAGCCGCGGACCGGCGGCGCCCACCGCGGCAACCACGTCGGCGCCGGCGCGTATGGCATGGCCGATGTCCAGGCACACGCCCATGCGTGGATCACGGTTGCCGATCTTCGCCAGCACGTCCGACGATGCCGGCCACCACGGGTCCTCGGTGCCGTGGTTGTGAATCGCCGCCTTGATGTCGTACTCCTTGACCATCTTCTCGAGGAGATCGAGTGTCTCCGGCGCCGGCGAACAGACCACCAGCGGCATGCCGGCCGCTTTCGCGTACTCGAAGTCCTTGCGCATGGCGGTCTCGTCGGCCGTCTTCCAGGTCAGCGTGCCGCCGCCCATGATCGTGATCCCGGCGTCCCGGAACTGCTGGGCGCCAGCACGGATCTGCTCCGGCGTATCGGTGCGGGCAAGGTGGACGTCCTTGATGGTGACGTAGCCGACGTTCAGTTCCTCGAGCGCCGCGACGGCCCTGTCGCGCGGGAACTTGCGCAGCGAGTAGGACGCGACACCGATCTTGAGCGGCAGCGCCTTCGGCGCCGTGGCGGCGCGCGGCGCCGCCTGCGATGCGTCGGCGCGGCCCATCGACAGCACGGGCAGCGCGGCGGCCGCGCTTGCCATCTGGAGCCATGAACGACGCGAGAGGGAAGCTTTCGAGGACACGGGCACTCCTTGGAAGTGTCGGATGCCGCCGAGCATACATCAGGGCCGGGCCCTGAGACGCCGTGCAGGTACCATCCACGTACCCGGCGCCTTCGTGCATTCGCCAGCGCCCCGGCCCGCGTCCCACGACCTGGCGCTCGTGCATTTGAGCAACACGGAATAGTACATTCGCGTAACCGTCATCCCACGAACCGGCAGCTAAGCTCGCGGTTCGGTCTCTGTCATCGACCTTCGTTCATGCGCATGCGCGTCCTCCTTCCGCTTCTGACACTCGCCCTCGCCGGCGCCACCCATGTCGCCGTCGCCCAATCCGGCCGGGACACGTCCGCCTCCGTCGCATTCACCGACGTGACGCGTCAGGTCGGCGTGACCTTCCGTCACACCAGCGGCGCCTTCGGCCAGAAGTACCTGCCCGAGACGATGGGACCGGGCGTCGTCGTGCTCGACTTCGACAACGACGGCCGGCAGGATCTGTTCTTCCCCAACGGCAAGGCGTGGGCGGGCCGTCCACCGGCCCGCGCCCTGCCGGCGCTGTACCGGAACGCGGGCGGCACGTACGTGGACGTCACCCGTGCTGCGGGGCTCGCCGTCGAGATGTACGGCATGGGTGCCGCGGCGGGTGATTACGACAACGACGGGTTCGTGGACCTGTTCGTGACCGCCGTGGGTGGCAACCGGCTGTTCCGCAACACGGGAAAGGGCACGTTCACCGACGTGAGCACCCGCAGCGGCGTGGGCCGTGCGGCATTCTCGGCGAGCGCGGCCTGGCTGGACTACGACAACGACGGCCTGCTGGACCTCTACGTGACCAACTACGTGCAGTGGCAGCAGGACAAGGACCTGCGCTGCTCGCTCGATGGCAAGAACAAGTCGTATTGCACGCCGGAGATCTACAAGGGCGACTCCCCCTGGCTGTTCCGCAACACCGGCAAGGGCACGTTCGAGGACGTGACGCGCAGGGCCGGCCTGCACGACCCGACGAGCAAGGCGCTCGGGGTGAGCCTGATCGACTTCAACGGCGACGGCTGGATGGACATATTCGTCGCCAACGACACGCAGCCCAACCGGCTGTACCGCAACACCGGCAAGGGCACCTTCGTGGACGAGGGTGTGGCCGCAGGTGTGGCGTTCAACGAGGCAGGGGTCGCGCGCGCCGGCATGGGCACGGACGTCGGCGACTTCGACGGCTCGGGCCGGCCCGGCATCCTGATCGGCAACTTCAGCAACGAGATGCTGTCGCTGTATCGCAACGAAGGCAACGGCCTCTTCCTCGATCAGGCGCCCCTCACCAATCTCGGGCGCGACTCGCTGCTCACCCTCACCTTCGCGTGCTTCTTCTTCGACGCCGACAACGACGGCCTGCTCGACATCTTCGCGGCCAACGGACATGTGGCAGACGACATCGCCCGCGTGCAGCCGAAGATCGGCTACGCGCAGCCGGCGCACCTGTTCCGCAACGCCGGCAAGGCGCGCTTCCAGGACGTCGCGCGACGCGTGCCCGCCCTCGCCGAAGCGACCGTGGCGCGCGGGGCCGCGCACCTCGACGTCGACAACGACGGTGATCAGGACCTGGTGATCACGGTCAACAACGGGCCGGCCCGCGTGCTGCGCAACGACTCGAACGGCGGACGGGCATTGCGACTCTCGCTGGTCGGAGTCGAGTCGAACCGCTCCGCCATCGGCGCACAGGTGCGGGTGACCGTCGGCGGCGCCAGGCGCGTCGCGATGGTGAAGAGCGGCTCGAGCTACCTGTCACAGAGCGAACTGCCACTCACCTTCGGCCTCGGATCGGCGACGAAGGTCGATCAGGTGGAGATCCGCTGGCCGAGCGGGCATGTCGATCGTCTTGGACCGCAGAACGCAGGTCAGACGCTGGTCGTCACCGAAGCGAAGGGCGTCACGAACAAGGTGCCGTTCGGAAAGTAGGGGCGCCCCTCCGAGGCTCCGGCAGGCTCGCGCCGCCCGAAACCGAGATCCCACATGTCGAAACATCTCGCAGTGCTCGCCGGCGTCGTCACACTCGGCGTCGTTCTTGTCGCACAGACACCCGGCCCCGCACCGCGTGACGTGCGTGAGCGGGCCTGGCAGGCCAACAACCTCGGCGTGGCCTACCTCGAACAGTTCAACTACGAGGCGGCCGCCGGACAGTTCCAGGCGGCGCTGACGGTTGACCCGACGCTCGTCGCGGCCCGGGTGAATCTCGCCCTCGCACACCTGTACACGCCCGACCTGGCCGCCGCGACCGCCGCCGCGACGGCTGCGGCCGGCTCGCCGGCTGCACCGCCGCACGCGCACTTCGTGCTGGGCCTCATCGCGCGCAGCGAGAACCGCGAAGCGGACGCACTCGCCGCGTTCCGGCGCGTGCTGCAGGCCGATCCGGACGACGTCGCCTCGCTCGTGAACGTCGGCCAGCTGCTCCTGCAGCAGCGTGCCTACACCGAGGCGGTGCAGATGTTCGCGGCAGCGGTCCGGCTCGAGCCGTACAACGTCTCGGCGCTCTACAACCTCGCCGTGGCGCAGACGCGCGCCGGCCAGCGCGACGAGGGCGCCGCCACGATGCAGCGGTTCCAGGCGCTTCGCGAGACCGGCTACGGCACGACGTACTCCAACACGTACCTCGAACAGGGCCGCTACGCGGAGGCCATTCTCCCGACCGGTGCCGAGGCCGACCTGGCGCCTGTGCAGGCGCCGGAGCTCAGATACCGTCTGTCGAACGCGACGGCAGCGTCTGCCGCACGGGACACGCCGGTGCTGGCACTGAACGCGGCTGACGTCGACCGCGATGGCCACTCCGATCTGGTGCTGATCACCGACACGGCCGTCCGGCTGTCGTCAGCCAGCGGCGCCGCGGCACTGCGGGATGAGGGCGTCACGCGGTCATGGCCGCTGCCTGCGGGACTCGCGCCGCGGGGCGTGGCGATTGCCGACGTCGACAACGACGGCAGGCCCGACCTCCTGATTCACGGGCGCGGTGGCGTCGCGCTGTGGAAGCAGGCGGCCGCGGCGACGTCAGGAGTCGTCGCCTTCGAAGACGTCACCAGGGCCGCGGGCATCTCCACAGCGCTGGACGTACGAACCGTGGCGCTCGCGGACATCGACCACGACGGCGACCTCGACCTGCTGCTCGGCGGCGCCACGCGCGAAGGTCATGCCGCCCCGCTCGCGGTCTGGCGCAACAATGGCAACGGCGCGTTCACCGACGTCACGGCCACCACGCTTCCCGCTCAGGCTCCCCTCGTCGCGCGCACACTCGTGCCGACCGACGTCGATCTGCGTCGCGACATCGATCTGCTCGTGCTCGGCGCCGATGGCCGCGTGCGCTTGTGGCGCAACATGCGCGACGGAACGTTCCGCGACGCAACCGACAGCGTCGGACTCGATGCGATGCCGGCCGCCGCGGCGATCGCGGTCGGCGACGCGAACAAGGATGGCTATCCGGACGTCGCGGTCAGCGCCAAGGACGGCGCCAGCGTGCTCGCGACTGGCACGTCAAACAACCGCTTCACCGTCCGTCCGCTCGTCGCGCTGCCCGTCGGCGCGGCCGCCATGCAGATGGCCGATGCCGACAACGACGGCCTGCTCGACGTCGTCGCGCTGCTGCCCGACGGCCTGCGCGTCGTCCGTCAATCGGGAGCCGGCGCGTTCGAGGACGTCACGCAGCGCGTCGGTGTCACGAGCGCCGGCGGCGCTTCGCCCGGTGCAGGCGACACCCAGACGGCCGGTGCTCTCGTCCTGTTGGACGCCGATCTGTCGGGAACCATGGACGTGCTCACACTACGCGGCGGCGCGCTCGCGCTGCACCTCGCCGAGGGCGTGTCGCGCGGGTTCCACGTCCGCCTGACCGCCCAGGTCAGCAACCGCAGCGGCGTCGGGTCCAAGGTGGAGATGCGCGCAGGCAGCTTGTGGCAGAAGCTCGAGACGTCGGCGACGTCGCCGTCCGCTGCGCCGGCCGCCAACCGGTTGGGGGGTGGCGGGCGCGCAGCG
>JAEZCY010000335.1 GCA_023429845.1 Acidobacteriota bacterium | reverse complement strand
CCGTTGCCCACCACGGGTCGGGCTGTATCGACGGCCGGTCCGGCCGGGACGGGACGCACGGGGAACTAGGAGGCGCGGCGTCCGCGTGGAGCTGGACGCACGCCTGCCAAGGTGGATTGAAGCGTGTCGGTGGAGGTGGACGCCTCGGGGAGGCGTCCCTACCGTCTCAGGAGTGCCAGCACGTCGTCGAGGCGCAGCACCTGCTCGGCGTAGACGAACCACAGGCTGTCGCCGGCGAACGTCCCGGTCACGACGCGACCGCCCTTGACGTTGCCGGCAAAGACGTTCACCGACCAGAACGGCGAGATCGCCACGTCCGCGGAGGCCTCGACCGACGTGCCGAGCCTGCGGGACCCGTTGGACCGTCGGCCGGCGTAGCCGAATGCGCCGCCCTCCTCGAGGGTGGCGCCGCTGCCGATGTACCAGAGGTCGGCCGCCGAGTCGAGTTGCAGCGCGTGTACGTCGAGCCGCAGCCCGACGCGCCGCGTCGGACGCGCCATCACCTGCACGAACGCGTCGTTGACGTTGGCCGTGGACACGACGGTCGTCTGCGAGAAGCGGCGCAGCGTTGGCAGCACGGGGAAGAACGTGCCGTGCTCACTGTCGCGCGGGTCTTCGTCGCCGCTCGTGTGCAGCAGGCCCGCGCGCAGCCAGGGCGACCACTTTGCCGATGTCCACTGGTACCCGCCCTCGACGGCGAGCGCCGCGCCCGAGTGGTCCTGTCCGTACCAGTCGCCGCGCTGGAGCACTCCCCATACGAGGGCATCGGCGGCGCCCGGTCCTGCAGGATAGGAGCCGATCAGCGTGCCGCCGTAGTTGGTGATCGCGACGTCGGCCCTCGAAGCGGAGAGGCCCGTGTTGTCGGGGCGCTGGGTGACGCGACGATCGTCGTCGTACTGGAGCACGAAGCCCTGCAACTGCGTGCGCGGCAGGCGGGACGTTGGCTGCACGCTCACGGTGGCGCCGTAGACGTCGATGTCGTCGATCGTCGGACCGGCAACCTTGGCAAAGCCGCCCTGCGTGGGACGCAAGGCGATGCCCGTCACCTTGACGGGTCCGCGTGTCCAGTCCGCGCGCAGTCCGTCGAACCCTCGCTGGTATATGGACCACTCGAACTCGCCCACGAGCCGCGCATCGAGTCGCTGTCGCTTGAGGGCCTCGATGCGTGCGTCGCCGCTTGCC
Organism: Acidobacteriota bacterium; assembly: GCA_023429845.1. Classification (GTDB taxonomy): domain Bacteria; phylum Acidobacteriota; class Vicinamibacteria; order Vicinamibacterales; family Vicinamibacteraceae; genus Luteitalea. The sequence continues at coordinate 10,825 of JAEZCY010000335.1, read as the reverse complement.
GCCTCCGCGCCGGATGCGTACGCCATGCGCCCCACGGTGACGTCGAGGCCGGGAAGCACCTGCTTGAAACGGGCGTTTGCATAGCGCAGCCACAGCTGCTGCGGATGGGTGCTGCGGCCGCCCTGATCGAAGTAGAGGGCTCCGAGCCCCAGCGGACCGGGCCCCGTTGCATCGTCAGGGAGCCCCGCGAAGCCGACGTGCTGGGCCGTCACCTGGACGTCCACCCGCGGCCAGGAGCGCTTGAGCTCCAGCTGCAGTCGGTTGGCCAGGTACGTGTAGTCCGGCTCGCCTCCGCCGGGGTTGGGCTCGAAGAACCGCCACGACTCCACGCGCGTGGTGTCGCGAAGAGTCAGCGTGAAGCCCGACGGTGCGCCAGGTTTCGTGGCCGGCGCCGGAGCTTGCGCCAGCGCAGGGGTGCCAAGGGCGGCGACCGTCGCCACGAGGGCCGCGGTCGTGAGTTGACGTGAGTGCAGCAGGAACACGCAGGAACCTCCACCGGCGAGAATCACCTGCACATGCCCGCGCCGGATGGAGGTTCGGGAGCAAGGCCGATGCTGCGGATCGGCCTCGTGGGCCGATGCGCGAAGCGCGCCTGATCGTACACGCTGCAGTTGTCAACCAAGCGCCTCGTCGTGCGTATTAGCGTGTCATGACCATCACACACCGCCTTGCGCCCGCGGCGTGGTCCTTCAGCGGGAAAGTACTGCTCGGGGCGCTGTGTCTGGCGTCGGCGCCCACGCCGGTCTGTGCGCAGCGGGCGGCGGCGCAGCCGGCGTCCCTCCCGGCCGCGGCGCCTGTCGCCGTCTCCGAGCAGAACGCCGACGCCACGCGCCAGCAACTGCGCGACCTCCTGTCGGAACACCCGCCGGCGGTGCGCGAAGTGCTCCAGCGCGATCCCGCACTCCTCACGAATGCGGAGTACCTGGCGCCGTACCCGCGGGTGGCCGGCTTCCTCGCGTCTCATCCCGAGATCGTGCGTTCCCCGTCGTACTATCTCGGCACGCCCCACGAGCAGCAGCCTCCGCGCGCGGACTGGATGTGGCGGGAGATGCTCAACTCGCTGTCGATCGGCGCCGTCATGCTGCTCGTCGCGCTCAGCTTCGGCTGGCTCGTGCGCACGGCGCTCGACCATCGCCGCTGGCAACGTGTCTCGCGGGTGCAGGTGGACACGCACAGCAAGATCCTGGACCGCCTGACCTCGAGCGATGACCTGCGGTCCTACATCGAGAGCCCTGCCGGCCGGCAGTTCCTGGAGTCGGCGCCGATCGCGCTCGACGCGCACCGGCAGGCGCCGCTTGCCGCCCCGCTGTCACGCATCCTGTGGTCCATACAGGTCGGCGTCGTGACGCTCCTCGGCGGAATCGCGCTGTACTTCATCAGCCGCACCGTGATCGACGATGCGGCGCAGCCGCTGCGGGTGCTTGGCGCGCTCGCGATGGCCATCGGCGCCGGGTTCCTGGTCTCGGCCGGCCTGTCGTATGCGCTGTCGCGCCATCTCGGGTTGTTCCGTGCCCAGGACGCCGCGTCCACCCGATCCGTCCCGCAGGTGTGACATGAGCGAGCCGCGCGCCGACCTCCTTGCGCTCCCGACGTCAGCAGCCGACGAGGCGTTCGTGCTCCGCGAGGACGAGTTCCGCCTGTTGTACGACAGGACGTCGCGGCCGCTCTGGGCGTACCTGTGGCGCCTGACGCGCGACAGCCATGTGGCCGACGACCTCCTGCAGGAGACCTATTACCGGTTCCTGCGCACACCGGCGCGCTACGAGAGCGATCTGCACGAGCGCAACACCCTGTATCGCATTGCCACCAATCTCGTGCGCGACGCCCGACGCCGGGTGCGACCGCTCACCGTGTCCCTCGACGAACCGGCCGGCGCCGAACTGCCAGGCGCAGCCGATGCGGTCCACGCCACGGGCGACCGCACCGACGTGCAGCGCGCGCTCGCCAGGCTGCGGGACCGCGACAAACAGCTGCTCTGGCTTGCCTACGCCGAAGGGTCGTCGCACGAGGAGATCGCCGCCTCGCTCGGCCTGCGGGCCGGAAGCGTCAGGACGCTGCTGTTTCGGGCGCGGCAGCGGTTCGCGGCCCTGCTGCCCGGGACGACTCGCCGCGAGCGGAGGGATGCGTGATGCGGACCTGTGCGCTCGAAGAGACCGTGCTCGCCGCGACGCGGGCGATGTCGCACGATGCGCTGCCCGACAGCGTGCTCGAGCATCTTGCCGAGTGTGACGGCTGTCGCGAGATCCATGTGCTCGCCTCGTCGCTGCAGGAGGAACGTGCCGAGGTCCTTCGGCAGGCGCGCGTGCCGTCGGCGGGGCAGGTGTGGTGGCGAGCCGAACTGCGCGCGCGACACGAAGCGGCCACGGTCGCGGCGCGGCCGATCACCGTGGTGAGCGGCCTGGCGGCGGCCTGTGTCGTCGGCGTGCTCGCATCGCTTACCGGCGTCCTCGCGTGGTGGTTGCGCGACGTGCTCGCGCTGCCGGCCGTTGTCACGGAGCTCGTCGCGTCGATCACGCCCGGGCATTGGGCGCTGCCCACCGGAATGTGGCTGGGCGTGTGGCTGCTGGCCGCGGCGCTGCTGGTCGGCGCGCCGGTGATGCTGTACGTCGCGTTGCGCGACGAGTGAGTCGCGGACGCCGCCGCAGGTCGTGCCGGCGAGTCGAACGACGTCCGACGTCTAGGCCTGGGGTGTGCCGGCCTGCCGCCCTTTCGCATCGAGGTGGCGAGCCCGCACGAGCTCGGCCTCGACGCGCAGGATCCTGAAGGTCAGCCGACTCTCAGCCACGAGCGAGAAGGCGCCGGTCATGATGCTGCCGACGCCGATGACGCACGCCGCAATCGTGAACAGCATCACCCAACGGAGCATCACGTGCTGGGCGGGATCGACGAGCGTGGCGCCGACGAGCGCCATCATCGTCCCGAACGCGAAGCTGCCGACGGCCAGATAGAAGGCCGTCAGCGCGCGGACGATGATCAGGACGCGCCGCTCGGCCGCGTGGATCTGCTGGAGTTCCAGTTGCCCGGTCCGGTTCTCCGGGTCGGGATTGTGCTCATGGCGCGACGTCAGCACACGGACGCGATCGACGGCGCGCGCCAGTCGGTTGCTGGTCCCGAGCAGCAGGACGCTCGCGGCATTGGTGAGCAGCGCCGGCGCCGCGATGAACGTCAGAGCGGCAAACGGATTGGGTCCGGCCAGGAACGCAGGTGTCGTGTCCATCTGCGCGAACCGCGTCAGCCCGCCTGTGCCGGCTCGAACCAGAGCTGCAACGACCTCACAGCGGCCGGCTGGCCCTCTATCGCGACGGCGCCGAGCACGGCCGGGTCCGGCGGGCGCAAGTCCCGCACGAACAAGGGCCGCGCATGACCCTGCAGGTCCACCCGTCTCCAGCCGTCGCCGTCCGGCTCGGCGTCCACGCGCACGGTGAGCCCGCCGCGCAGGCCGGCGCCAGTGGTCTTGAGCACGGCTTCCTTGCGCGTCCACCATTGGTGGAACAGCGCCGTGCGCTCGTCGCCGTCGACCTCCGCCAGGCGGTCGTGCTCTTCGCCGGAGAAGAAGCGTCTGGCAATGGCCAGCAGTTGCCTCCGGGGATCGATGTGCTCGATGTCAACGCCGATCGGACCCTGGTCACAGATCGCGGCCACGGCCATCCCGCCGCCATGGGCGACGCTGACGTGCAGCGGCTGGGGCCGTCCGTCGCGGAACGTCACGCGCGGCTTGCCCGAGGACTCGGTCGCCCAGCCGAACTCGTCGAGCTCGAACGTCGTCGCTGGCGGGTCGGGGGCCCATGCGAGCCGATTCGCCACGAGCATCCGCGCCCCGAGGTGCGCCGCGAGAAACAGCGGCCGCCCCGTGGCGTGCAACCTCGAACAGCGGGCCTGTTCGTCCGGGTCGAGCACGTGCGGCAGCCACTGCGGCGCTCCCTGCACCGCAGGCACGAACGTGACGTCGATCATCGGCGGCGGGGCTCGCATCTCACGAGCGTACTGCAAGTGCCTTTGACTGGCCTCTCGCCCCGTGTGAGCATGCGTCAGACGACTGCCGCGTTTCACGTCCGCCTACTCGAGGAGCCCTGGCACTGCGACCCGGGGCATGCGAGGCACCATGTCCACCCCCCGTCTGCCCTGGGACGACGTCCCGGAGGTGCTCGATCCACAGTCCCGGCCACCGCTGTCACGGGTACGCGCATGCGTACACGGCGCTGCCGAGGTACGCCTGGCCGCGGTTCGGCGGCACGTGCTCGCGCACGCATCCGCCGGTGTCCGCGTGCTTGCGCCCACCCATGAACACGCCCACGACGTCGTCCGGCACGTGCTCGGCGACCTGCCGGCCACTGTGGGCATCGAGCGCGGCGGTTGGGTGGGCTACAGCGTGCGCCTCGCAACGCCGGCGCTCATCGCCCAGGGGCTCACGCCCATCTCGGGGCTGGGCTTCGAAGCGCTCGTCGCCCGCGTAGCGACCCGGGCCCGTGCCGAGGGCACGCTGTCGTATTTCGCTGACGCAAGCCGGCATCCCGGATTCGTTCCAGCGCTGGCGCGCACGATGGCGGACCTGCGCATGGCCGGAACACGGCCGAACGAGGGACCCGGGGAGAAGGGCGGCGGCGGCGCTCGGCGCCGCGATCTGGAGCGGTTGCTCGCGGCCCTCGAATCGTCTCTCGTCGAGTTGCGCTACGTGGATCGCGCCGAGGTGCTGCGCCTGGCGACCACTGCCGTGCGCGAAGGCACTCCGGGCGACGTCGCACTGCCGCTCGCGCTCGTCGATGTACCGCTCACGAGCCGGCGCGACGCCGAGTTCGCCGCCGCGCTGCTGTCGCGCAGCGACGCCGGGCTGGTCGCCGCCCCCGATGGTGATCGCTGGACGGCGCGGCTGCTGGCGACGGTGCCCGGCTGGTCGGAGTGCGTGGACGCTGCCGACCACGCGCGCACGCCAGTGGCACTGCGGCGTGTGCACGTTGGCCTCTTCGAGCCGGCCGCGCTGGCGCGTGATCTGCCTGACGATGGGTCGGTAGAGTCCCTCTCGGCGCCCGGCGAGGGGCGCGAATGCGTCGAGGTGACGCGCGTGCTGCTCGAGCATGCCGAGCGCCGTGTGCCGTTCGATCGCATGGCGATCGTGATGCGCGCGCCGGAGCTCTACGCGAGCCACATGGAGACGGCATTGCGCCGCGCCGACATCCCGGCGTACTTCGGTCGCGGCACTCGACGGCCAGACCCCGCCGGTCGCGCGTTCCTCGCCCTTCTCACCTGCGCAGCCGACGACATGTCCGCGCGGCGCTTCGCGGAGTACCTGTCCCTGGGGCAGGTGCCGTTGACGCCGCGTCACGCAAGCGGGCTCGACAGGGAACCGCAGACGACGCCACCGCGACCGGCAGGTTCGGCCGACACGGGAGCGCCAGCAGCACCACTGCTGCCAGACGATGCGGAGGCGCTCGGACTCGCTGGTGCGGAGACGGCGCCGCCAATCACGCCCGCTGCGAGCACTCCAGACGCCAGCACTCCCGTCGCGAGCACTCCCCAGGCGAGCTCGCCATGGCGCTGGGAGGCGATCCTCAACGACGCGCAGGTCATCGGCGGGGTGGAGCGCTGGGAGCGGCGGCTGCGGGGGTATCGCGAGGAGATGCGGCTGCGGGCCGACGCCGCCTTCAAGGACGACCCGAGTTCACCGCGGCACGAGAGCCTTCGTCGGCGTGTCACGTGGACCGAGGAGTTGATCGCCTTTGCGGGCGACGTCATTGGCGACATGGCGCAGTGGCCGGTCGCCGACGACTGGGGCCGCTGGATCGACCGGCTGCGTGCCTTCGCCCCGCGCGTGCTCGCGCGTCCGGATCGCGTGCTGGCGACGCTTGCCGAACTGCACCCGCTGGCCGGTGTCGCACACGTCACGCTGCCGGAGATCTGCGAAGTCCTGCGCGAGCGCCTCACTCATCTACCCGTCGCGCCACCGCCGCACCGGTACGGCCGCGTCTTCATCGGCACGCCCGACCAGGTGCGGGCCCGCCTGTTCGACGTCGTGTGCGTGCTCGGCCTGTCCGAGCGGGTGTTTCCGCAGCGGAGCCGTCAGGATCCGCTGCTGCTGGACGACGAACGTGCCGCGATCTCGCCGGACCTGTCCGTGGACGAGGACCGGCTCGCCGCCGAGCGCGTGCAGCTGCGCGTGGCGGCGGGCGCCGCGTCGCGCGGGCTGATCGCCTCGTACGCGTCGATGGAGACGGCACAGGCGCGCCCACGCGTGCCGTCGTTCTACGCGGTGGAGGTGCAGAGGGCCGTGACCGGCCGTGTGCCCGGCTACGAGGACCTGATCCGGGAGGCGCAGCGTCGTGGAGACGCACGGCTCGCGTGGCCGGCGCCGCAGGACCCGACCCGCGCCATCGACGCGGCCGAGCACGACCTCAGCATGCTGCAGCTCTTCCTGCGTGGCGCCGAGACGGACGTGCGCGGACGCGCACGGTACCTGTTCGGGCTGAACCCGGCGCTCCGCCGTGCGCTCGTCGCCCGCCACCATCGGCTGCTGCGTCCGTGGAGTGCGCACGACGGCCTCGTCGTTGCCCCTGAGCGGCTGGCCTCGCACCGACTGTCGGCGCGCACGTACTCGGCTTCGGCGCTGCAGCGCTACGCGACGTGTCCGTACCAGTTCTACCTGTCAACGATCCTCCGGCTCGAGCGGCGTGAGGAGGCGATGCCGCTGACGACGCTCGACCCGTTGACACGCGGGTCGATGGTGCACGAGATGCTCGCCAGAATCATGCGCACGCTGATCGACCGCGGGCGCGTGCCGCTGACGCCGCAGCACCTCGGCGAGGCCCAGGCGGTCGCTGACGCGGTGGTCACCGACGTCGCCGCCGGCTACGCCGATACGCTGCTGCCGCCCATTCTGCGCGTGTGGGACGACGCGGTCGCGGCGATCCGCCGCGACATCCACGAGTGGGTGCGGCGGTTGACCGAAGACCGCGACGGGTGGACGCCGGTGCACGTCGAGCTCGGCGTCGGGTTCTCCGGCGGGTTCGGGCGTGACGAGGCGAGCCTGCGTGAGCACGTCGTCCTGGCGGACGGCACGCGATTGCACGGCGTCGTCGACCTCGTCGAGCGTCGCGGTGACGAGTACCGCATCACCGACTACAAGACGGGCAAGCACCGGCTCGGTGATCGCGTCGTCGTCAACGGCGGACGCACGCTGCAGCCAATCCTCTACGCGATGGCGGTCGAAGCCGCGTTCGGCGGCAGCGTCACGCAATCGCGGCTCTACTACTGCACCGAAGACGGCGACTACCGGGTCCGTAACTGGGAGGTCACCGGTGCGGCCGGCGAGGACGTGCGCAGGCAGGGACTCGGGGTGCTGGCGCAGATCGACAACGCGGTGGCGACGGGCAACCTCCCGGCGGCGCCGGATGCGGAGGCCTGCAGGTGGTGCGACTTCGCCGCCGTGTGCGGTCCCGGATCCCAGCACGTGCCTGCCAGGAAAGACCAGAAAGCGCTCGCCGACCTGTTCGCGCTCCGGAGGCTGCGATGACGACACTGCTGACGAGCCTCGTGGACGGAGCCGACCGCGAGCGGATCCGCCATGCGCTCGACACGACCCTGGTCGTCGAGGCGGCGGCGGGCACCGGCAAGACGACGGAACTCGTGGCGCGGATGGTGAACACGCTGGCCGCAGGGCAGGCGCGCATCGGCGAGGTCGTGGCGGTGACGTTCACCGAGAAGGCGGCGGGCGAGCTCAAGCTGCGACTGCGCGAGGAGATCGAGCACGCGCGCGGCCGCGCAACCGGCGACGAGCGCGCCCGCCTCGAGGACGCGCTCGCGCATCTGGAGGACGCGCACGTCAGCACCATCCACGGCTTCTGCGCCGACGTGCTGCGCGAACGCCCCGTGGAGGCGGACGTGGACCCGCGCTTCGAGGTGCTGCTCGAACCCGTGGCCAACCGCCTGCTGGACACGGTCGTGGATCGCTGGCTGGCCGAGACGATCGAAGCGCCCACCGAAGGCGTGCGGCGCGTGTTGCGTCGCACGTTCCGCACAGAGGACGGCGAGGCTGGCCCTCGTGCGGCGCTGCGTCGCGCCGTACGATCCCTCGCGGAATGGCGTGATTTCGCCGCGCCCTGGCGACGCGACCCGCTGGACCGCGCGGCGTGCATCAGCGAGGCCCTGGACGCCATCCACGCCTTCGCGGCGCTGTCGGCCAAGGGGTCGCGCGGCGACAACCTGTACGTGGACACGGCGGCGATTCGGCGCTTTTCGCTGAACGCCCGTCAGGGGGGCCTCGATCCCCGCAGCGACGAAGCGCTCGACGGATTCGAGGCGCTGCTCGTGCCGTTCGCGCGCGACGAGGCGTTCACGCGGTGCCGTACGGGCGCGCGCCACGCACCCTACGCGCCTGACGTCACGCGCGAGCAGATCCGAGGCGCCCACGAGCACCTGAAGGCCCTGCTCGAGCAGACGGCCGCGGCGCTCGACGCCGACCTGGCCGCACGACTGCAGGAGGAGCTGCAGCCGTGCCTGCTGCGCTACGAACGGGCGAAGCAGGAACGCGGCGCGCTCGACTTCACTGATCTGCTCATTCGTGCGCGGGACCTGCTTCGCGACGAGGAGACCGTGCGTGCCGACCTCCAGCAGCGCTACCGCCGGCTGTTCGTGGACGAGTTCCAGGATACCGACCCGATCCAGGCCGAGATCCTGCTGCTGCTCGCGGCAGACGCGCCGGGCGAAGCCGACTGGACGCGCGTCAGGCCGGTGCCCGGCAAGCTGTTCATCGTCGGCGACCCGAAACAGGCGATCTACCGCTTCCGCCGCGCCGACGTGGAGACGTACTGGCAGGTCAAGCGCCAGTTGATCGACAACGGGGCGGCGGCCTGCCAGCTGCGCACGTGCTTCCGCAGCGTCCCGGCCCTGCAGCGCGCGATCAACAACGTCTTCGCGGACGTGATGGACGGTGACGCAGGAGCCGCGCAGGCGTCGTACGTCGCACTCGAGCCGGTGCGCGAGGACGTCGCCGCCCAGCCGGCCATCGTCGCCCTGCCGGTGCCGCGGCCGTATGCGACGCGCAACGTGAGTGGCGCCGCGATCGAGCGGTCGCTGCCCGATGCCGTCGGCGCCTTCGTCGAGTGGCTTGTAAGCGACAGCGGATGGACCGTGTCCGAGCGCGTGGCCGGCGGCGGCGAGTCGCGCGTGCCCGTTCAGGCGCGCCATGTCGCCGTGCTGTTCCGACGGTTCAACAGCTGGGGCCAGGACGTGACGCGCCCCTACGTGCAGGCGCTCGAGGCGCGGCACGTGCCGCACCTGCTCGTGGGCGGCCGCAGCTTCCACGAGCGCGAGGAAGTGGACGGCTTGCGCGCAGCGCTGTGCGCGATCGAGTGGCCGGACGACGAGTTGGCGGTGTATGCCACGCTGCGTGGCGGGTTCTTCGCCTTTGCCGATCACGAACTGCTCGCCTATCGCGATGCAGCTCGAGGCTCACTCAACCCGCTCGCGGTGGCCGACACCGGCGCCGACGACGGGGCCGCCCCCGGCGCGACCGACGACCGCGCGGACGAGCCGGACGAGCCGGCAGACGCAACAGGCGTCGGCGCCGCCGACGGCACCGCCGCGCCGCCGACGTCCACCGACGTGGCGGCCGAGATCGAGGACGCGCTGCGGCTGCTGCGTCAGCTGCATCGGCGCCGCAACCGCGTGCCGGTGCAGGACACCGTGCAGGCGCTGCTGCGCGCCACCCGCGCGCATGCGGGACTCGCGCTGCGCCCCGGCGGCGACCAGGCGCTGGCCAACGTGCTGCACGTGGTCGAGCTGGCGCGGCAATACGAGTCGGCAGAGGGCGCGTCGTTCCGCGGCTTCGTGCAGCAGTTGCTCGACGAGACGCAGACCGAAGCGGCGGAGAGTCCGATCCTGGAGGAGGGCAGCGACGGCGTGCGGCTGATGACCGTGCACAAGGCCAAGGGTCTCGAGTTCCCGGTGGTGATCCTCGCCGACATCACGTGTCGTCTCGCAGCCGATCGCCCGTCGCGCGCGCTCGTGGCGTCGCGCGGGCTGTGCGTGCAGGTGCTGGCGGGGTGCGCGCCGGCCGAACTCGTGGAGTTGCGCGAGGCCGAGGCCATGCGCGATCGGGCCGAGGGGCACCGGTTGGCGTACGTCGCGGCGACGCGGGCCCGCGACCTGCTCGTGGTGCCCGGGGTCGGCGACGATCCATACCCGGGGCCCAAGCACGGCGAGCGGTGGATCGACGTGTTGAACCGGGGCATCTATCCAGACCGCCCGTGGCCCGCTCCCGAGCCGACGGTCGGATGCCCGTCATTCGGACGCGACACGGTGATGCTGCGGCCCGACGAGGAGGTGGTGTACGCGGCACCGGTGCGGCCGGGGCGCTACACGCTGGGCTCGACCGACACCCCGTACGACGTGACGTGGTGGGACCCGTACGTCCTGCACCTCGACGCGCAACTGACCTTCGGTGAACGGCAGGCGGCGCTGATCGACCGGAACGCCCCGGAATCGCGGGTCACCGAAGGCCTGCAGGCCGTTGATCACTGGACGCAGCTGCATGACATGCGGCTCGCGTACGGCCGCGTGCCGTCACTCACGGTGCAGCGAGTGACCGACGCCGCGCGGACGGCCGTCGTGGACGGGGGGCTGGTGGCGGTGGAGCAGGTGGAAGGTCGCGCCGCCCTGCGCTCCGGCGGGCGAGGCTTCGGCGCGCTCGCCCACGAAGTGCTCGCCGTCGTCGCGCTCGATGCATCGGAAGCCGGCGTCGCCGCTGCCACCGCGTTCAAGGCGCGCGTGCTCGGCACGGTCGGCGTGGACCTGCAGGCGGTGACCGCGGCGGTGCATCGCACGCTCCAGCACC
>JAEZCY010000252.1 GCA_023429845.1 Acidobacteriota bacterium | reverse complement strand
GCGAGCGCCTGCAGCGCCACGCCGGCAGTGCCGACGGCGGCGGCAATGAACGCCATGTCGCGCCGCGAATGCAGCCGTCCGTCGCGACGCCCGCCGAGCAGCAGCGCCGCAAGCGGGCGGCCGTCCGGCTGCGTCACCCGGGCGATGACCTCCACCCGATTGGCGTCGAGCCAGGTGCGATCGGAAGGCGGCAGGAGCCGGTAAAGACGGCTGCCGCGACCGACGTACGTCGGCGGGCCGGGAGCGTCGAGCACGGCGGCGATCGCCGAATCACCCGGCAGGGTCTCCATGGTGCCCGCGATGCAGGGCCACGCGGATGCCGAGGGCATGAGCACGCCCGCCACGGCGGTCTCGAGGTCGTCCTGCGCGTGCTGCACCAGCGCCGCGGCAATCTCGCGCGGCGTCCGTCCTTGCGCGATATCGGCCGCGACATCTGCCACGCCGGACCCATGGCGACAACGAAGCCGCTGCCGCGACACGGCGCGCGCCGCATGCGCCCGACACGCAAGAAGAAGAACCAGGAGCGCTCCGGCGATGGCGAGGCTCGCCGACACCGCGCCGTCCGACAGCACCCTGGCGAGCGGTTCACCGCGCCGCGCGACGAGTGCCGCGAACGGGACCAGGAGCGCCAGCACGAGCATCGATTCGAGGACTGCGGGCGTTCGCGCAACAAGGGCGGTCAGGGGCGACCGGGGGCAGCGCGGCGCGCGCATCCAGAGCAGCGGCACCGCCGCCACCCACGGCCAGCCGATGACGGCCACGGCCAGGCCGCCTGGAACGTCGGCCGACGGGTGCCATTGGGCGATCGGCGTTGCCGCGTGAAAGACGATCCAGGCGGTCGGCACGGAACTGACGGTGAGTGCCCACGACCCCGCCGACAGGCGCGCGGTGTTTCCGCACATCGCCGATCCCCTACGCCGTATCGCCATCGCCAGCAGGGACAGGCCCGCCCAGGTGGCCAGCACGCCGGGGAACGGCCCACCGGGCTCCTGGTGCTGCCACGAGAGCCACAAGCGTTCGAGCGATGTGGCGGCGGACGGCCCCAGGTCGGCCCGCGCACTTGCCGAGGCCAGGAGGATGCTCCAGGCGAGCGCTGCGACGAGGACGCCGCGCGACCATGTGTCGAACGCACCGAAGCGCGCGACGGCGTAGGACTCGCGTGCCAGCCGCCACGTCGCAAACGGTATGAACGCGCCGACGTGCAGCACCTGCCACCACGCGCGCAGCCACACCGGCGCGGCAGCGACGTCGAGCCATGGTCGCGCGTGAAGGGCGGCGATCAGGAAGAGCACCAGGGCGAGCGATCGAGCCCGTACGTCGCCGCGGCAGCGCGCGAGCAGGACGACCGCCGCCGACGCGCAGGAGAGCATCGCGGCCGCGCGAACCGCCAGCGCGGCCGAGGACGCGCCGGCAAGCAGCAGGACGGCCGATGCGGCGAGCACCTGCATGACGGCGGCGCCGAGGAGCACGGCCTCGAATGCACCCGGTGGTGCGGTGCGCGGCGTGCCAGGGGCGGCCGGCGCGACGCCGGCCTGTGCCGAGAGCCACGCGAGGTTCCGAAGCTCGCGGGTGAGCGTGCGCTCGTGCGGGGTCCGTCCGAGCGCAGCAGCGCTGGGCCAGTGGATGTCGAGACCGTCTACCAGCGCATCGGCGACCCGTCGAACCGACGGCGCTCCGTCACCCGCGCGCCGCACCGGCCGCCGCGGGCGCATCGTGACGTCAGCCACGCGCCATCTCCGCGGCCAGTCGCTCGAGGGCCCGTCGCAGTGCGACGCGCGCCGTGTCGACGCGTCTGCGCCCCGTCAGCAACGCCAGCTGTTCGAGGGAGTACCCGAGTTCGACGCGCGCCACCACCAGGCGCCGGTCGCCGGGCCGCAGCCGGGCGAGCGCCGCACGGTAGCGTTCCTCCGTCTGCTGCGCCATCGCTTCCTCGAGCGGTGACGGACGGGCATCGGCCTGGCCTTCGTCGAGCGTGGCGGCGAGACCGCGGCGGGCGATGCGCCGGAACTCGTCGTTGATGCGGTTGTCTACCGAACGACGCAGGTAGGCCTGCAGCGCGCCGTGTCCCTGCGGCTCGAACTCGCCGAGCCGCCGCAGCGTCTGCACCAGTGCTTCCTGGACCAGATCGGCGGTGTCGGCGATCGTCCGCGCCCACCGGGGCAGCCGACCGCGGGCCCAGCGCTGCAGCGGCCCCATGTGGCGCAGGAACAGCACGTTCAGCGCGGCCGGGTCGCCATCCCGGGCCCGCAGCATGAGGCGATCGAAGGACTGCCGGGTGATGGAACCGGCAATCGACCCTTCGGGCCGCGATTCCGTTGCCGCGCTCACGACGACATCTCGCGCGATGAGAGTGACGACGACAGCCGATCCAACCTCGACCATTGCTGTTCGTGGAACGTCACGTGCGGTGGGAACCATCGCGCGGTGCCGGCCGCGGGAGCGACGCGGGCGACGACGACACGAATGTGCCGACAGGCGCAGGAGGGCATGCGTCTCCTCGCCACGGCCGCATCATGCGGCGTGAATTGCGGCCTGCCGGCCGTCCTGGACGGCAGGCGCGTTCAACATGGCTGTGAACTCGATAACGTCAGCCGCCGGCGAACCGAACGGCACGGCGCATGCGGCGCACATGACCGGTGACCAACGCTGTGACGAACAGCGGGAAGAACCCGTGACGAACCCCGGACGGGCTGCCGCGTCGCGGCGGTGCCCCCTGCTTACGCGTCGAGGCGGACGGGGCGTCCCTCGCGCGCCGAGGCGTACGCGGCCATCGCCATCGCGAACGAGGCGCGCGCGTCCTGGATGGTGGCAAGCGGCGTGGTGCCCTGTTGGAGGCACTCGACGAGATGGTTCAGCGGAAACGGCGTCGGCGGTGCGAACGGCTCCTCGCTGCGACGCTCGTAGACCCAGTCCTCGGCACCGGCCGTGAGCGCGGCACCGCCCGGCGACCGGAACCACTGCTCCATCAGTTCACCCCGCGTCCCGATCATCTCGAGGCGGACCACGCTGTTGTGCTTCGGGGACGGGCCCGTGCGGCGAGGCGCGTTGATGGTCCAGGACGCCTCCAGCGTCGCGGTGATGCCGTTGGCGAACGTGAAGACGGCAAAGCCCCAGTCTTCCACCGCGATGTCGGTGTGGACGATGTTGCGCATGCGCGCGTCCGCCTCCATGACCTCACTGCCCGCGAGCCATCGGAACAGGTCCATCCAGTAGATGCCCTCGTCGATGAAGGCGCCGCCCGGCACCTTCGCCGGATCGACGAACCAGCCGGGGCGTCCCGACCGGTACCAGTCCTCGGCGATGGCCCACCGCCCTACCTGGTGCAGCACGGCCAGGTCGCCGATCTCTCCGGCCTCGAGCCTGGCCTTGAGGTGCCGGTGCCGCAGCCGCATGAGGCCCTGGACCGGCACGCACACGACCCCGGCGTCCTGCACGGCGTCCACCATGGCGTCGGCCTGTTCGAGGGTCATCGCCATCGGCTTGCCGAGGACGATGTGCTTGCCGGCGCGTGCGGCGGCGATGGTGAGCTCGGGGATGTCGCACACCGGCGCGGCGATGTGCACGATGTCGACATCGTCGCGGGCGATGACCTCACGGTAGTCTGCCGCGGCGTCGATGCCGAACGTCGAGGCGTACTCGTGGCGTCGCGCCGGATCGGGCTCGGCGACCGCCACGAGTTCCGCCAGTGGGTACTCCGGCAGGGCGCGCGCAAGGCCGTAGGCGGAGTACCAGTGTCCAAGGCCGAGCACGGCCACTCGATAGGATTTCTCGTGCATCTCTTGGGAGGGGTTACGGCCATACGCGGGCAGGCCCGCGGGCAATCACTCGAGGAACGGTGCGACAAGCACGTTCCACAGATCGTACCCCTTCTGTGAGAGGTGGAGCCCGTCCTTGACGAACAGGTCGGCACGGGGCCTGCCGTCCCAGCCGATCATCGGACCGTCCACGTCCACGTACCCGAGGCGGTCGTCCTTGTCGCACATCGAGCGCACGAGGGCGTTGGCCTCGCGGACCTTGCCGACGAGGGCCCAGCGCGCGAGGCTCGGCTTGATGGCGACGAATGCGACTCGCGTGGTGGGCAGCGCGGCGTGCACCCGGGCAACGAAGGCGGCGAAGTCGTCGCGCACCTGCCCGGGCGTGCGCCCGGCCGAGATGTCGTTGTCGCCCGCGTAGAAGACGACGGTGCGCGGGGCATGTCGCAGCACGAGCCGATCGACGTGACGCACCGAGTCAGGGATCTGCGAGCCGCCGAAGCCGCGGTTCAGGATGGGCGATCCGGGGAACGCGTCGGCCGTCTTCCACAAGCGGATGCTCGAACTGCCGACGAAGACGATGCCGCCCCGCGCAAACGGCTTCGCCTCGTCCTCTGCGGCGAACGCGGCCATGTCGGCGGCCCAGCGATCCTCGGCGGCTGTCGCCTGCCGGCCTTCGGCCCTGGCGGCCAGCGCAGCGGCCGCCACAGCCAGCAACACCTCGCGCCGCGTCATCGACGCACCACGCGTTCGGGAGCGATCTGCTCTGGCGTGATCACGCCGCCGGGCAGTTCCATGATCCAGAGGTTACGGAAGTGGATCTCGGCGCCTTCAGCCTCCATGCAGATGTAGCCCTTGCGCCGTGAGGACTGGCTGATGCCGTTGACGAAGCGGCCGTTCACCGACAGTTTCGCCACGCCGTCCACGGCCACGAGATCGTACGTGTTCCAGTTGCCGCGGCCGAGCGCCCGCTTCTCGACCGACTTGCTGCGCGGGCCTCGCGGATTGTCGGGCACGATCTTCACGCCGCCGACGCCGAAGAGCTCGCCGTGCACGTAGTCGTCGGTGGGCGTGACGCCGTCCCTGGCGTTCAGCTTCGGCCAATCGAGCTCGAGCATCTGCACCTCGAGGCCGTCCGGCAGCCGGCGTTCCTGGTCGGCATTGGCCGCGCTCCAGATGAACATGCCGGAGTTGCCGCCGGGCTCGCGATGCATCCACTCGACGTGCAGCACGAAGTTCTCGTACATGCGGTCGCTGCACATCACGCCGAGCGGCTTGCCGGTCGTGACGACCATCCCGTTCTCGATCCGCCATGTATCCGGATCGGTGTTGATGTTGGTCCAGCCGGTGAAGTCCTTGCCGTTGAACAGTGGCGCCCATTCCGGTCGCGGCTGTGCGCCGGCAGCGAAGGGGACGAGCAAGCAGATCGAAGCTACGAGGAGGGAACGCATGGCTTGCCCGACACTATACTGCGGCGGGCGCCTGCAACCCGGCCCCAGGAAGGCAGACGTGACCATCAACAGGCGGCAATGGCTGGCGGCGGTGACGGCAACGGCGGCGACGACGATGGGGGCGCGCGCCGGCGCGTCGGTTGTCGCGGGATTCCCGGCGCACATCAGGACCAGCTGCAATCTCTATTCGTTCAACGGCCCGCTCACGCGCGGCGAGATGTCGCTCGAGCAGGTGATCGAGTACTGCGCGCAGATCGGCTTCGACGCGGTCGACCCGACGGGCTACTACTTCACCGGCTACCCGGCCGTGCCGTCGGACGCGCTGATCTACCGCATCAAGCACCTCGCGTTCAGCCTTGGCCTCGCCATCAGCGGCACCGGCGTGCGCAACGACTTCGCCGTGCCGGACGCCACGATGCGTGACGCCGACGTCGGCCTCGTGACGCGATGGGTGGACGTTGCGGCGAAGCTGGGCGCCCCGGTGCTGCGCGTGTTCGACGGTCGGGTCATGCCCGATGGCCATCCGAGGTCGGCGGTGATGGACTGGATCGTCGCCGGCATCGAGCGCTGCGTCGACGCGGGTGCCGCACGCGGCGTGGCCATCGTGCTGCAGAACCACGACGACGCACTGAAGGTCGCCGACGACTACCTGGAGATCCGCCGCCGCATCCCGTCGCCATGGTTCGGCCTGAACGTGGACATCGGCAGCCTGCGCACGACCGACGACCCGTACGCCGAGATCGCGCGCCTGGCGCCGCACGCCTACACGTGGCAGGTGAAGGAGCTCGTGTACCGGCGAGGCCGCGAAGAGCGCGTGGACCTGCAGCAGATAGCGCGCATCCTCCGTGATGCGCGCTATCGCGGCTACGTGCCCATCGAGACGCTCGGCCCCGGCGACGCGAAGGAGAAGGTGCGCCGCTTCCTCGACGAGTTCCGCGCGGCGATCGGCTGACCCTATGTACCGAAGTACGGTTCGAGCACGTTGCGCGCGACCCGGAGCGCCTGCTGTCGGCCCTCGAGCGTGTTGCCGAACGTGCCGTCCTCGACTTCGATGCACACCGGGCCACGGTAGCTGGTCTCCATCAGCGCGCCCATGAACTGCGCCCAGTCGATCTCGCCGAAGCCCGGAATGCGCGGCTGGTGCCACTCGAGCGGGTGCGCGAAGATGCCGACCTGATCGAGCTGCCTGGAGTCGATCTTCACGTCCTTGGCATGGACGTGGAAGATGCGGTCCTGGAACTCGCGCAGCGGGCTGCACGGGTCCATGTGCTGCAGCGCGAAATGCGACGGGTCGTAGTTGAGCCCGAGATTGTCCGCATCGAGGTCCGCGAACGCCCGCCGCCAGATCGCCGGAGTCGTGAAGAGGTTCTTGCCGCCTGGCCATTCGTCCTTCGTGAACGACATGGGGCAGTTCTCGATGCCGATCCGCACACCGTGGTCTGCGGCGTGCGCCAGCAGCGGGCGCCACACCTCGAGGAAGCGCGGCCAGTTGTCGTCCACGCTCCGCCTCCAGTCACGGCCGACGAACGTGTTGACCGTGTTCAGCCCGAGCAGCGGCGCCGCCGTGATCACCCGTTCGAGCTGCGCGCGCGCGACGTCGGCGACCTCCTGATCCGGATCGAGGAGGTTCGGGTAGTACCCGAGCGCCGACAGCGCGACACCATGCCGCGTGCAGCGCGCCAGCACGTCCTCCGCGCGGTCGCGCGTCATGTCGGTGACGTCGATGTGCGTGACGCCGGCGTACTTGCGCTCGGCCTTGCCCACCGGCCAGCACATCGCCTCGACGCAGGCGAACCGTTCTGCTGCAGCAAACGCCAGGACCTGCTCGAGATCGAACTCCGGCAGGATGGCTGTGACAAATCCCAGTTGCATGATGACTTTCGTTTCCTCGCACGTCAGGTAGGGACGGCCGTCCCGGACGTCAGACTGCCGCGGACCGCGTCCGCCGTTCGCGGTTCGCCGTTCGCCGTTCGCCGTTCGCCGTTCGCCGTTCGACGTTCCTACGGAATCCGCGTGCTCTGCCAGCCGACCATCTGCCAGCGCCCGTCACGCAGCACCCACACGTCCGTGTAC
>JAEZCY010000244.1 GCA_023429845.1 Acidobacteriota bacterium | reverse complement strand
GGGTCCAACATCGCGTACACGCAGCTGAAGACGCAGGAGGTGTCGGCGATCGCCCGGTCGCTGCCGGAGGTCGCCTATACCTACACGAGCGTCGGCGGCCAGACCGAGTCGGTGGACGAAGCCTCGGTGTATGTGCGCCTCAAGCCGCGCGCCGAACGCGAGCGGCGGCAGGAGGACGTCGCGGCCGACCTGCGTTCCCGCCTGTTGCAGCTCGGTGGGGTCGAGGCGTGGATCAACATCAACTTCTTCGGCAACTTCAAGCAGATCGAGCTGCAGCTCACCGGCCCCGGCGCCGACGAGTTGTCGGCCCTCGCCGAGAAGATTCGCGACGAGGTCCGGCAGGTGCCGGGTGCGGTGGACGTCGGGCTGTCCACGAAGGGCCGCAAGCCGGAGATCGACGTCATCCTCGATCGCGGCCTGGCCGGCTCGCTCGGCGTGACCGTGGGGCAGGTGGCCCAGGCCCTGCGACCGGCGTTTGCCGGCATCGACACGGGAGATTGGGTGGACCCGGAAGGGGAGACGCGCGATGTGTACGTGCGGCTCGCCCCTGAGGCGCGGACGCGCATCCGCGACCTGTCACAGCTCCCCATCTCGGTGCAGGGACCGCAGGGGCCCGTGCTGATCCCGCTCGGGCAGGTGGCGCGACTCGAGAACAGCATCGGCCCGGCTCGCATCGACCATCTCAATCGCGACCGGGTGATCAAGATCCAGGCAAACACCGAGGTCCGTTCGTTGAACGAGGTGCTCGCCGACATCATGCAGCGGGTCAACGCCAACGTGCAGTTGCCAGCCGGCTACGAGCTCTCGACCGGCGGTGAATCGGCCGACCAGGCAGAAGTGTTCGGCGGCATCCTCGCGGCCCTGGGCCTGGCGGTGATGCTGATGTACTTCGTGCTGGTGCTGCAGTTCGGCTCGTTCCTCGACCCGCTGGCGATCATGATCTCGCTGCCGCTGTCGTTGATCGGCGTCATGCTCGCGCTGCTGCTCACCAACACGACGATCAACCTGATGAGCATGATCGGCGTGATCCTGCTCATGGGCATCGTCGCGAAGAACGCCATCCTGCTCGTCGACTTCGCGAAGTGGTCGATGGAGCAGGGGATGGAGCGCCGCGACGCGCTCATCGAGGCGGGGCGCGTGCGCCTGCGCCCGATCCTCATGACGAGCTTCGCGCTCGTCGCGGGCATGCTGCCGGTGGCCATCGGCCACGGCGAGGGCGCCGACTTCCGGGCGCCGCTCGGCCGCGCGGTCATTGGCGGCGTCATCACGTCCACGCTGCTCACGCTGCTGGTGATCCCGACGCTCTACGACACCATGGCGAGCTTCCGCGACTGGGCGCTCGGCCTGTTCCGCAGCCCGAGCAAGACCCGCACGCACGGCCCCGCCAGCGAACCCATCGAGCTGCCGGAGCCGGCGGCCACACGGACGGTATCGTAGGACGGGGAGGGGGCGGCTCTGCCGAGCTGTCCCTCGTCCCTGGGTCTCACGGCAACGGTCGGGCCCCCGAGCCGCGTCCTACCTCTCTCCCGTCGAGCCGAAGCCGCCCCGCGACTTGCCGCCGTCGTCGTGGTGCAGCGGCACGAACGCCACCCGCGGCACCTTCAGCACGAACGCCTGGGCGAGCCGATCGCCCCTGGCGATGGTCACGGGCGCCTGGGTGTAGTTGAGCACCAGGATTCGCGCTTCGTCGGCCGGGCCGCGATAGTCGCTGTCGAGCACGCCGAGTCCGTTGGCGACGATGAGGCCCCGCTTGGGCAGGCTGCTGCGCGCGACGATGGCCATGAAGTGGCCGTCGGGCACCGCGAACACCAGACCGGTGGGGACGAGCGCGAGCTGGCCTGGCTGGACCACCAGGTCGGCGGCGGCGGCGAGGTCGAAGGCAGCGGCGCCGTCCGTGTGGTAGGTCGGGGTCGGTGCGCCGTTCGAGGCTCTGACACCGACCGTTATGGAATCATTCGTTGAATCCACGCTTGTGTATCTCCACATGTAATGCTACAGTCCGTACTCGACATCCGGAGCGGCTCGCGACAGCGCGGGCCCGGCAACCTGGGGCGGACATCCCAAGGTGCCAGCCCCGATGGGTGCAGGTGGCCCGTTGCGGCGATGCGGTTCAAGTTGAACAAACAAAGTGTCCGGCGGTGCCCCCGCAGACTCCGGGTGTCTTCACTTGGTTCGTCAGGAGAAGACACCACATGATCCCTTCAGCCGCTTCCCTCGAGTCGTCCGCGCAGGCGCCCCGGCGTCCATCGCTGCAGGTGGCCCTGTCGCCGCAGGACCGTCGATTCCAGCGCCTTGGCGAGAACCACCACCTGTGGCGCAACGGCCGCTTCTGGTGGATCGCATACACGGTTATCATTGACGGCTGGCGTCAGGAGCGGATTCGTCATTCGCTCAAGACCGACGACCTGACCGAGGCGCGGCTCCGCCGGGACGAGATCCTGGCGACCGTCAGTTCCGAGGGCGTGTTGCGCCGCGTGAGCTGATCTGGTCGCGCGCCGCCGTTGCGACCCTGTGGGCCGCGGCAGGCGGCCGGCACGTGAACGGCTGGCACGACGAAGCTCCGGCCTCAACTGTTCTTGCATCACCCGAAGGATTAGCCCCGCATGTCCCGTTTCGTACTCACGTCGGAGTCCGTGTCGGAGGGCCACCCGGACAAGGTGGCCGACTACGTTTCCGATTCGGCGCTCGACGCCTGTCTCGCCCAAGACCCCACCTCGAAGGTCGCGGTGGAAACCCTCGTCAAGGAAGACCTGGTCGTGCTCGCCGGTGAAGTGACGACCGGCGCGAAGGATGTCGACTACGACGCCATCGCGCGGCAGGCCATTCGCGAGATCGGCTACGACTGGGCCGACGAGGTGTTCAACGCCGAGGGCGTGCAGGTGATCCTCAAGATCACGGCGCAGTCCAAGGAGATCAACGCCAGCGTCGTCGACAAGGCGAAGGCCGAGGAGCAGGGCGCCGGCGACCAGGGCCTGATGTTCGGCTATGCGAGCAACGAGACCCCCGAGCTGATGCCGCTGCCGCTGCTGCTCTCGCACCGGCTCACGAAGGGCCTTGCCGACGATCGCAAGCAGGGTGGCGCGTACCGCTGGATTCGGCCGGACGCGAAGAGCCAGGTATCGGTGCGCTACGAGAACGGCAAGCCGGTGGCGATCGAGCGCGTCGTCGTGTCGACGCAGCACGTGGCCGACGCGGTGCAGGCCGAGATCAAGGCGTACGTGATCGAGCAGCTGGCGCCGCGCGTGCTCGGCGACTGGTGCCCGAAGCCGGAACTGTTCCTGGTGAACCCGTCCGGCAGCTTCTCGCACGGCGGCCCGTCGGCCGACGCCGGCGTCACCGGCCGCAAGATCATCGTCGACTCCTACGGCGGCGCGGCGCGGCACGGTGGCGGCGCCTTCAGCGGGAAGGACCCGTCCAAGGTCGACCGCAGCGCCGCGTACTTCGGCCGCTACGTCGCGCGTGAAGTGGTGAAGGCAGGGCTCGCGGAGCGTTGCGAGGTGCAGTTCTCGTACGCGATCGGCGTCGCCGAGCCCACGTCGCTGCTGGTGGAGACGTTCGGCACGGGCGACAACAGCGCCGCCGAGGACTTCGTCCGCAAGACCTTCGACATGCGCCCGGCGGCGATCATCAAGACGCTGGACCTGCTGCGCCCGATCTACCGGCAGACGACCAACTATGGTCACTTCGGCCGTCCCGGGCTGCCCTGGGAAGCATGAGCGTCGCTGGCGCGTGATACACGAAGGGCCGCTCGATCGAGCGGCCCTCTGTGTTTGCGCCGGCGGTGCTCAGGCGCGCAATGCGGAAATGCTGGATGCGGAAATGTCGACCGCCGGCCTGCTCTCGACATTGCGCATTCCCGCATCCCCGGATTGCGGAGTTCCCGCATCTCCGCTTTCGCCATTCCGCATTCGCGCATTCCGCATTACGGAGTTCCCGCATCTCCGCTTTCGCCATTCCGCATTCCCGCATTCCCGCATTTCAGAGTCGTCGCCCACGGGCACTCTGCCGACGGGCGCTGCGGACTCACTCGCGGACCGGCATCGCCTTGAACGTGTTCTCGATGTTCTCGAGCACGTCGAGCGTGGACTTGACGCAGATCTTCAGGTACTCCTCGCCCTTCTCCGGCGTGCTGTCGCGTGATTCGCCCCACGTGCCCGACTTGGTGGCCCAGTACACCGAGCCCGGCGCCGTGAAGAAGTACGCCGTATGCGCCGCGCCGACGTTGGCGATCGTGTACTCGGGGAAGTTGGGGAACTCGGCGTTCAACTTGTCGGCGTCCACCAGGTCCGGGTTGATGGCCATCACGGCGGAGGCCTCGGCGGTGTGGGCATGGAGCCCCTTCTTCAGTCCCGACCACTGCGCGGAGACGTCGGGCGGGATGCCGTCCCAGTAGTTCACCGGGAACGCCTTCACGTCCTTGCCCATCTTCGGTGCCGCCATCGCGCACGCGTAGGCAATCGCATACGTGTTGTCGTAGTGACCGTTCAGGAAGACGATGCGCTTCATGCCCATCTCGGCGAAGCTGACGCACAGGTCCTCGATCAGCGCCATGAACGTCGGAATCCGCAGGTGCACGACGCCCGTGAAGCCGACGTGCGGGTAGCTGAGGGTGTACGACACGGCAGGCGCGACCACGGCGCCGATCTGCGACGCCACGCGGCGGGCGATCTCGCGCGGCACGATGATGTCGGTGGCCAGCGGCGAATGCGGGCCGTGTTGTTCGGTGGCACCGACCGGGATGATCACCGTGTGGTGCCGCGTGAGGAACTGCTCGAGCTCGGGATTGGTCATTTCGCCGAGGAAGACGGTGGGAGGCTTCATGGCGGCATCATAGCAATGCGGAAATGCGGAAATGCGGAAATGCGAATGCGGGAATGCGGGAATGCGGGAATGCGGAATGTCGAAGGCCCGAGGCCTAACAGGCTGCTGAAGAAGAATGTCGAGGGGTGAGCATTTCACCGTCGGCGGGTCGTTGCTGCAGGCGTGGGCGAGCCACACCGCACCGCTCCACGACAGAACCCGATGCCCGCCTGGCGCGGAAGGGAAACGGTCAAGCCGCGATACTCGGCTACTACGCGCACGTGCTGCTCGATAACCGCCATGTTCTCGTGCGAAACGTCTGCGCCACGCAGGCGAGCGGCACCGCCGGAAGCCGAGGCGGGCGTGCTGTTGGTCGAGGCGACCGTCCGTGCGGGGAGCACGGTCGGTGCCGACAAGGGCTACGACCAGCGGCCCTTCGTCGCGCCGCTGCGGGCGTGCGGCATCACGCCGCACGTCGCGGCCAAGCGCCAGTACGGCGCCATCGACCGGCGCACCACGCGCCACGCGGGCTACGTCCCGAGCGTCAGCGCACGCGAGTTGGGCGAACAGGTTCTTGGCTGGATGAAGACGGTCGGTGGGCTCCGGCAGGTGAAGCATCGCGGCGGGCGCTTGGTCGATTGGGAGGTGACCGTCGCGGCCGCCGCCTACAACCTGGTGCGGCTGCCGACGCTCAGCGCCGCGCTCGCCTGAGGCGACGTGTGCCTGCGAGGCGTCTGGGACGCCCCTCGCAGCCAGGGCCGCGGTACCCAGCGTCCGAGACGCCCCCGGACGCGTCCGCTCCGCGACGTGACCGAGCGCTCGGAGTTACCGCAAGTCATCTTTTCAGCAGCCTGCCAAGGCCCAAGGTCCAAGGCCCGAGTCCCGAGTCCCGAGTCCCGA
>JAEZCY010000181.1 GCA_023429845.1 Acidobacteriota bacterium | reverse complement strand
CTGCACCTCCTTCTGCGGCACCATCTGCCCGACGTACGTGTAGAAGCGGGTGGTCGCGACGACGAGAGCGCCTATCCGAAGCGTGTGCGGAATCATCATGGCGACGCTTCCTGCTTACGGGTGCGCCGAGCTGCCGGCGGCGATTTCCGGCGCGGCCTCGCCGCCACCGAGCCGTCGGCGTCGCTCGAAGTCGGGGCGGTCGTGCAGGCTCGTGATCCAGAACACCAGGCCGATGAGCGCGAAGAAGATCAGCACGGTCACCGAGACGACCTTCGTCGCGAAGCCGAGCGTCGGCGTGAAGGCATCGACGGATTGATCCCGCACCACGCCGTACACGTGCCAGTGCTGGCGCAGCCCGGAACGCACGTAGCCCATGAGCCCCATGAGCCACGTGAAGGTGACCGCGATGAAGATGAGCACGTACTGCGAGGCGGCCGGTACCGTGCCCCAGCGCACTTCTCCTGTCCGGCGCGCGCCGCGGAACATGAAGACGTCGATGGCGGTGATGACCACCATCGCCAGCAGCACGGAGAGCACCTGCGGCACCGACAGCCCGATGCGCACCGTGGCCTCGACGAAGTACCCGAGCACGCCCAGGAAGATCACGAACGTCGCCACTACGGCGAAGATCGTGAGCTGCACGGCATTGCCCCTCTTCGCCCACGCCACGGTGGCGATCTTGCCGGTCCGGCGATAGAGCAGGAAGCTCATGAACGTCGTCAGGATCAGGATGTTCACGGCGGTGTTCTTGGCCGACATCACGCCGAGAAAGCCCAGCACGGGATGCGACGAGCCGCCCATCGCGCGGACCTCCGACACCGTGGCGATGATCGACCGCGGGGTCGCCCACACCATGAAGCAGAGGACGATCACGATCAGCAGGTACTTGATTGCTCGCTGGAAGGGCTGCGCGCCCTCGACGCGACCCATGCCGAGCCACAGGTAGTAGTTGGCGGCGAGGAACAGGTTGCCGATCAGCACGGCCTGGATGATGAAGAGCCAGGAGAAGGCTCCGCCCATCATCGTCAGCCCGAGCGTCTGGGAATAGGCGTAGATTTCCTTCGCGAGCCAGTAGCCGGCGAAGGGCAGCGGCAGGAAAGCGCTGATCGCGACGAAGTTGCCGATGTACCCCATCCAGTCGTAGTGCGCCCGCTCCTCGTCGGTCGTCGACTGCAGGAACTTGAACGCCGCATAGGCCGCGGCGATCGACCCGCCGAACGCGATGTTGGCGATCACCCGGTGGACGTTGATCGGCATCCACGTGAAGTTGTTGACGGCCTCCCACACCGACCTCACCTCGCCCGTACTCGTGATGCCGCGCGGCGACATCATGAACGTGAGCCAGGCATTGGCGATGAACATGATTGCGGTGCCGACGATGTTCAGCCCGACGCCGAGACCGAGGTGCACGAGCGGATGGAACTTCCCCCAGCCGTAGTAGTAGGCGTAAAGGAAGAACGCTTCGAAGAAGAACAGCAGGACGTAAGGCAGGAAGGTCGGCGAGAACACGCTCATCATGTAGTTGGTGAACCGCGGGTACAGGATGATGAGCATGAACGTCAGGGCCGCGCCGAAGGTCGCCGTCAGCGAGAACGAGACGGAGAGCAGCTTCGTGAACTCGTACGCGAGCCTGTCGTAGCGGCGGTCGCCGGTCTTGTAGCCAATCGCTTCCACGATGAGCGCGAAGATCGGGACGGCGAGCACGAACGCCGCAAACAGCAGGTGCAGCTGCGCGACGACCCAGATCGCCACGCGGCTGCCCACGCGCGGCACGGTCCTGTACGGCGCGTCCGCGCCACCGGTGGTCTCTTTGCCCTCGACGGCGGTCCTGCTGTCGGCCATGTCCGCCGCGAGGGGCTGCGGCTCCGCGGCCGCTTGTGCATCCTGATCCCCGGCGGCCGTGTTGGCGGACTCCTGCAACGAGGCGCGCGCCACAGCGGGGACGACCGTGGTGACGATCGCCAGCAGCAGGACGGCGGCGATGCGGCGGAGCAGGGTCGGCGCCGACCACGGCACGCGGCCATTCCGGAGCGCGGAGACGCCTTCACCCCGGCTCCGGACGCGAGGCACGGGGCGGCACGGACCTGCCGCGGCATGGGGTATCGGCGTCACCGGTTTGGACTCCGGGACGCTGGAAGACGAGAGCCCCAAGCGCAGGCCCGCGAAGGATCGGTAAGAGGCATCCGCACACCCGCAAAGACACTTTGCCAGGGGAGCCGACCGAATTCCGTCTGATTGAGGCGGCGATTCTAATCACGAACGCGGACGAGCGTCAAGCCGAGCCCGTTTGCTGCGCGTCAGGTGGGATGCTTTCAACGCATTCGCGTGAGTTCAGGGCCGAGGTGCCGGCGATGTGTCGGGTGACGTGCGCTGAATCGGTTCGGCGTCGAAGCCCGATCGATCGTCGCGAAGGACCCACGAGTTCAGGTCGCCGGCGCCGGCGGCCGTCACCGCCACGATGATGTACGAGTAGGCCGGCCAGGCGTGATCGAGGTCGAACTGCGACGGCACCGCCGGCGCGTTCGGATGCGAGTGGTAGATGCCGACGACATCTAGGCCGAGACTGCGTGCGTGACGCTCCCCACGCAGCATCTCCTCTGGGCCGATGAGGAACCGGTTGTGCCGCGCATCGGCTTCACGGGCGTTGTCGATGGGCAGCAGCGCGTGGACGACCTTCTGCCCGTCTGCCGAGAACGTGCCGATCAGCAACCCGCAGCACTCCTCGGCGGGATCGGACTCGGCGTGGCGGGCGATGGCGGCCAGGTGTGCGTCCGACACGGCAATCATGGCAGGTCTCCACTCCAGAACTCGTCACTGAGATAGCGGCTGCCGGCGTCGCACAGCACCGTCACCACGACGGAACCGGGCGGCAGGCTCCGCGCGAGTCGCACGGCGGCGACGACGTTGGCGCCGGAGCTGACGCCCACCAGCAGCCCTTCCTCACGCGCCAGTCGCCGAGCCATGTGCTGCGCGTCGTTCGTGTCCACGGACACGTCCTCGTCCGCAACCGATGGATCGTAGATGCCCGGCACGATTGCGCTGGCCATGTGCTTCATGCCTTCGATGCCGTGCAGCGGCAGATCAGGTTGCATCGACACGCACCGGATACCGGGAGCGTACGCCTTGAGCCGGCGGGACGTGCCGACGAAGGTGCCCGACGTGCCCAGCCCTGCGAGGAAATGCGTCACCCGGCCGCCGGTCTGCTCCCAGATCTCGGCGCCTGTGTGTTCGTAGTGCGCCCGCCAGTTCGCGGGGTTGTTGTACTGGTCGGGGTAGAAGTACCGGTCGGGGTGCTCGGCCACGAGCCGGCGTGCCTCCCGCTGTGCGCCGTCGGTGCCCGACAGCGGATCCGTGTCGATGACCTCGCAGCCGTGGATCCGGAGGATGCGTTTGCGTTCCTCGCTGGCATTGGACGGCAGGCAGATGGTGACGGGGAAGCCGAGCGCGGCGCCGATCATCGCGTAGGCGATGCCGGTGTTGCCGCTGGTGGCGTCGAGGATCACCTTGCCCGGGGCGAGCGCGCCCGAAGCCAACCCGTCGAGGGTCATGGCCAACGCCGCGCGATCCTTCACCGACCCGCTGGGGTTGAGGTGCTCGGCCTTTGCGTGGACCTCCACACCGTGCGGCACGCCATCCGCCTCGCCCGCGACGCGGGTGAGACGGACGAGCGGCGTGCGCCCGACGAGGTCGAGGATGCTGCTGGGAGTCGGCCCGGTGGTCATCGATGACGTGCGTCTCGTCGGGTACTGATACGGCGCGTCGGCGGGCAGCGTTGCCCCCGGTCGTCCGAGGCGTGTTGTTAGCGTGCCGCCCTGGCTGGCGTGATCACGATGTTGCGGTACTCCACGGGACCGTGGTCGCCCTGAAGCAGCAGCGGGCCGGGTTCGCCCTCCGCGCTGTCGAGCGCGCCGCCGGTGATGCCGGGAACCTCCCGCTCGCAGATGACCGTGGTGCCGTTCAGCACGTACGTGAGCATCCGTCCGACGAGGGTCACCTCCATCGTCTGCCATTCGCCGGCGGCGCGGGCGACACTCGCACTGGGCTCGATGAACCCGTACAACCCGCCGAGATGGTGGGACGACGGCTCGAGCCCAGCGGCGTCGTCGACCTGCAATTCGTACCGTCCGCGCAGGTACACGCCGCTGTTGGCGCCCTTGGGCACGCGGAAGTCGAGACGCAGCTTGAAGTCGTCGAACGTCTGCGCCGTCTTCAGGTTCGCGCCGCTCTTGGCGTTGCGCAGGATCCCGTCCACCGCACCCCATTGGTTGTCGTTACGCCCGCCGATGGGCTGCCAGCCGTCGAGGGACTTGCCGTCGAACAACGTCAGCGGTTCACCCCAGACCGGTGCGGCAGATCGCTTGAGCGACGGCGCCCGCGTGCCCGTCCACTTGACCGTCTGGCCGTCACCCATGACCATGGAGCCCGACAGCCGGTCACCCTCGAGGCGTCCCTCGAACCGGATGTCGTTGGGGTTGCTTTCCCACTGCGGCGGGATGGCGAAGCGGAACGTGCCCTCGGTGAACTCGATCTTCCCGATGGGGCGGGCGCTGCCACCTGACCCGACGAACCTGCCCACCAGCGTGGACCTGCCTGAACGCTCCACCTCGAGCCACGAGGGCGCTTCATCAGTGCCGCGCTGCACCACCAGGTTCCATCGCCCGACCAGCCCTTCGGATGCCGCCCGGGACTGGGCGACCGCTGCCGGCCCGCCCACGGTCACGAGCATGAACGCGACGCCACATGCGACGCGAGCAATCATGTGTCCTCCTCGATTCGGTGGCGCGACGGAGTCGATCCGGGCCCCGGAATGCGCGGTGCCGCCGCGCAGCGCGCCCAGTATATCGGCCGCGTCCGGATGGCCTGGCTCGAGGTGACGAGTTCACCGCGGCGAGGCGAGAGCGCGTGGGGCAGTAATATGGGGAGTCGAAATCCCCTGGGGCACGAACACCGGCAGACTCACGATTCTCCCCGCTCGAACTCCCGTCGTCCACGTTTGCTCATGTCCCAGCCGCACAGCTTTCCGAACCTGCTGCATCTCGCGAAGGTCGTCGAATCAGCAGACGACGCGATCGTCAGCAAGAACCTCGACGGCATCATCCTGTCGTGGAACCTGGCGGCAGAGCGCATCTTCGGCCATACGGCGGCCGAGGCGGTGGGGCAGTCGATTCGGATGCTCATCCCCGACGACCGCCAGTCGGAGGAGGACGAGATCCTGGCGAGCATCAGGATCGGCAGGTCGGTGACCAGTCACGAGACCATCCGTCGCCGCAAGGACGGCTCGCTGGTGCCCATCTCGCTGACGGTGTCACCCATCCACGACGAGCATGGGACGGTCGTCGGCGCGTCGAAGATCGCCCGTGACATCAGCGCGAGAAAGGCGGCCGACCTGGCGGTGCGACATCTCGCCGCCGTCGTCATGTCGTCCGACGACGCGATCATCACCAAGTCGCTCGACGGCACCATCACGTCGTGGAATCCCGCCGCCGAGCGCATCTTCGGCTACACCTCCGAGGAAGTCATCGGACGGTCGGTCCGCATCCTGATTCCGGAGCACCTGCAGAGCGAAGAAGACGTGGTCCTGGCCAGGATCCGCGCCGGCGGCGTCGTGGACCACTACGAGACGACGCGGCGCACGAAGAGCGGCGCCCTGCTCGCGATCTCGCTGACCGTGTCGCCCCTGCACGACGAGCACGGCACGATCATCGGCGCATCCAAGATCGCGCGCGACATCACCGAGCAGGTGCGTCTGCGGCTGCTCGCGCGTGAGTACGCCGCCAACACCGAGCGGCTGGCGCGCGTCGGCACCATCGTCACGTCGGCGCTCGATCGCGACGACATCATGCAGAAGGTCACCGACACCGCCACGGAACTGACGACGGCGGAATTCGGCGCCTTCTTCTACAACGTCAGCACGGCATCGTCGCCCGAAGCCTACATGCTCTACGCGCTGTCCGGCGCGTCGAAGGAGGCGTTCGCCGCGCTCCCGCATCCTCGCGCGACGTCGGTCTTCGGACCGACTTTCCGTGGCGAGGCTCCCGTGCGGCTGTCGGACGTCACGGCCGACCCGCGGTACGGGCAGAATCCGCCGTTCTTCGGCATGCCCGAGGGGCACCTGCCCGTACGCAGCTACCTCGCCGTTCCGGTGAACATGGCCAGCGGCGAGACGGTGGGCGGCTTGTTCTTCGGACATCCGCACGAGGGCGTCTTCACCCAGGAGCACGAGCGCCTGGCGGTGGGTATCGCCTCGTGGGCGTCGGTGGCGCTCGAGAACGCCCGTCTCTATGAAGAGGCGCAGCATGCCAACCGCCTGAAGGACGAGTTCCTTGCCGTGCTGTCACACGAGTTGCGTACCCCGTTGAACGCCATCGTCGGGTACGCCAACTTGCTCAGGGGCGGGTTGCTCACCGGAGACAGGGCCGACGATGCCATCGTCACGCTCGAGCGGAACGCGAAGTGGCTCGCACAGATCGTGGACGACGTGCTCGACGTGTCGCGTATCGTCACGGGCAAGCTGACGCTGGACGTGCAGCCGGTCGAACTGCCGCTGATCGTCGAGAACGCGATCGCGACCGTGAGGCCCGCTGCTGACGCCAAGGGTGTGCGCATCCAGACGACGCTGGACCCGCGCGTGGGCCCGGTGTCCGGCGATCCGAACCGGCTTCAGCAGGTCGCGTGGAACCTGTTGTCGAACGCGGTGAAGTTCACGCCGAAGGGCGGCCGCGTCCAGGTGCGCCTGCAGCGCGTGAACTCGCAAGTGGAGCTCTCCGTGAGCGACACCGGCATCGGCATCAAGGCCGAGTTCCTGCCGTTCGTATTCGAGCGTTTCAGGCAGGCTGATTCGAGTGCGACGCGGGCCGCCGGGGGCCTGGGCCTGGGGCTGGCAATCGTGCGCCACATCACGGAGATGCACGGCGGCGTCGTGGAAGCCATGAGCGACGGCGAAGGGGAGGGCGCGACGTTCACGGTGCGCCTCCCGGTGATGATCGTGCATCCACGGCGGCAGCCCTCGCGTCGCGAGCATCCACGAATCGAGACCCACGTCGCCAAGACGTCGCTGGCCGATCTCACGGGCGTGAGAGTCCTCGCCGTTGACGACGAGCCGGACGCGCTGGCGCTGCTGCGCGCCGTCCTCGAGAGTGCGGGCGCCGAGGCGGTCACCGTCGCGTCGCCGCACGACGCACTCGACACCATCGCTGGCATCTCGCCGGACGTGCTCGTCGTGGACATCGGCATGCCCGAGATGGACGGGTACGCCTTCATCGAGGCCGTGCGGTCGTCGGCCGACGAAGCCGTGCGGAACGTCCCAGCCACGGCCTTGACGGCATTCGCCCGCGCGGAAGACCGCACGAAGGCGCTGCAGGCTGGCTTCGAGATGCACCTGGCCAAGCCCGTGGACCCGGCCGAACTGGTCGCGTCGATCCGGACGCTGGTGCGGCGTGCACGCGTCCAACGTTCCTGATGCCGTCACGAAGGCCCGCGCGGAGCAACCGTCAAGAGCGTCCAGTGGCGGCCGACGCCACGGGCGCTGATACAGGCCGGAGCGAGTCGGTGCGACAGGCGCTGCGTTCGGCAACGGCCCACCAGCACCAGCGGCTCGACAACGGTCTGGAGTACGTGCTTGGCGACGGTCTGTCCCGAGAGCGCTACGCGGACCTGCTCGCCGGGTTCCTGGGTTTCTACGCGCCAGTCGAAGATCTCGTCTCCCGCTGGGATGCCTCGGCGCTGGGCATCCCGTTGATCCGCCGTGCGGGTCTCCTCGAACGGGATCTGGTGGTGCTGGGGCGGACGCCCGCGTCCGTGCCCCGATGCGTCGAGTTGCCGGCGCTGCCGACGGCCGATCACGTGGCCGGCGCTCTCTACGTCCTGGAGGGCGCGTGCCTCGGCGGGCAGGTCATCGCGCGGGCAGTGAAGGCACGTCTCGGGGTGACAGCGGACGCCGGGGCGGCATTCTTCAGTGGCGAGGGCCGGCACACCGCCGCTCGCTGGACGCAGGTGCTGGCGTGGCTCGATGCCCGGGATGGCTGCGGTCAGGCGCGCGAGGACATGCAGGCCGGTGCACGGCGAACGTTCGCCAGCCTCACGGGCTGGCTCGGTGTTCAGGGGATGCTTGATGAATGAGCGGCGTGACGTCAGGGTCGATCTCACCAACTGCGATCGAGAGCCCATTCACATTCCCGGCGCGATCCAGCCGCACGGCGTGCTGCTCGCGCTGCAGGAGCCCGATCTCACGATCCTCCAGGCGAGCGACAATGCCCGGGCGTTCTTCAGCGAGGACGCCGCACGGGTCGCGGGTCGTCCGTTGTCGGAGGTGCTGACCGCCGACGGTCTTGCGGCGATCGGCGAGGCGCTGCGTCGTGACCGTCTCGTCGAGGCCAACCCCGTGCGGATCGTGCTCGGAGGCCGCGAGTGCGACGCGGTGCTGCATCGGCATCAGGGCATGCTCATCCTCGAGATCGAGACGCTCACGGCCGACGGCACCGACGACCGCACGCATCACCCGCTGCGCCGTGTCGTGTCCCGCCTCCAGGGCGCGACGACCGTCGCGGAACTGCTGCAGGCCAGCGCCGACGCGGTACAGCAGCTGACCGGTTTCGAGCGCGTGCTCGTCTACTCGTTCGACGAGGATGGTCATGGCAGCGTCGAGGCCGAGGTGCGGCACGAGGGTCTCGACTCGTACCTGGGCCTGCACTATCCGGCGTCCGACATCCCCAGGCAGGCCCGCGAACTGTACTTGCGGAACACGATCCGCATCATTCCGGATGCGCGCTACACACCGGTGCCGCTCACGCCGCGCCTGCGCCCCGACACCGGTGCGCCACTCGAACTGAGTCTTGCGACGCTGCGCAGCGTGTCGCCCGTCCATCTCGAGTACCTGGCCAATATGGGCGTACGGGCGTCGATGAGTCTCTCGCTCGTCGTGCGCGATGGCCTGTGGGGGCTCATCAGCTGCGCCAACCACAGCGGGCCCCGCCACGTCCCGTACGAGGTGCGCTCCGACTGCGAGGTCGTTGCACGCATGACGTCCCTGCTGATCGGCGCTTTCCAGGACCGCGAGACCGCAGCCGGGCGGGAGCGTCGCCGCCCTGCGCTGAAGGCTCTCGCCGCGCACATGCGGGCGGCAGACGACGCGCTCGCCGGGTTGCTGGCCGAGCCCCGCACGCTGCTCACGCTGCTGGGCGTGGATGGCGCAGCCGTGGTCGGTGATGGGGTCCGAACGGCGGGCGATGCGCCGCCGGCCGAGGCGATCGAGGCGCTCTCGGACTGGCTGGAGGCCCGCACCGCTCACGTGTTCGTGACCGATGGCCTGACCGAAGCGGCTCCCGAGTTCGGCAGCATCAAGGACGATGCCAGCGGCATCGTGAGTTTCGGCCTTCCCGGAGCCGTGCCACGGCGTTTGATCGGCTTCCGGCGCGAGATTCTGCATGCGGTCGATTGGGGCGGCGACCCTCGCAAGCCGGTCGAGGCCGATGGCACCGCCGCACTTCACCCGCGGCGGTCCTTCGCACTCTGGCGCGAGGAGGTGCGGCTGCGGTCACGGCCGTGGAGCACGAGCGACCGGGAAGCGGCCGAAGAGCTGCGTCGCGTCGTCGTCGAGATCGATCTCGAGAAGCAGGTCGAGCGCGAGCAGCGCGCCGTCAAGGCCCGCGACGATCTGGTGGCCGTCGTGTCACACGATCTGAAGAACCCGCTGAACGTGATTCAGCTGCAGTCGGTGCTCCTGCGGAATCTCGCCGGCCTCAGCGCCGACGACCGCGCGACGCGCTTCAGGGCGTCGGTGGATCGCATTCAGCGTTCCGTGGGCCACATGGACGCGCTGATCCACGATCTGCTCGACCTGGCGCGTATCGAAGCCGGCAGGTTCTCGGTCGTGCGGCAGCCGGAATCGCTCGACGAGATCCTGGAGGAGGCACTCATACTGCTGCGCCCCCTGGCGGAGGCCAAGCACCTCGCGCTGGACGAGGAGTCCAGCGGCGACGCCATGGTGCTCGCCGATCGCGAGCGCATCTTCCAGGTGCTGTCCAACCTCGTGGGCAATGCGATCAAGTTCACGCCTGCCGGCGGCAGCATCGTGCTGCGCGCGAGTGTCGAAGGAGATCACGCGATCGTCGCGGTCAGCGACACCGGTCCGGGGCTGTCACCGGAGCAGTTGACGCAGGTCTTCAACCGCTACTGGCAGGCAGCGGCGACGGCGCGCGAGGGCACTGGGCTCGGCCTCTACATCGCCAAGGGCATCGTCCAGGCGCATGGGGGCCGCATTCGCGCCGAATCCCCCGCCGACGGTGGCGCGACGTTCACGTTCACCGTGCCCCTGGCCACGCCCGTCCTGCCGGCCTGAAGCGCGCGGGCCGCGCCCGGCGCGTCAGGCGACGGGCACGGCGCACGTGCCGTCCGCGCAACCGTCTCCATCACTGCCTTCGGCCGGCCGCCGCGCCTGCATCGCGCGCTCGAAGGCCTGCACGAACGTGGAGACGGGCTGCGCGCCATGCACGGCGTAGCGACCGTCGATGACGAAGGCCGGCACCCCCTCGATGCCGAGACGGCGTGCGTGGTCGAACGCGGCATCGAGTTCCTGCACCCCGTCGCGCGACTCGAGGTGGGCGCGAGCCGACGCCGCGTCGAAGCCGATCGACGATGCGGCGCGCACGAGGTCGTCGATGCTCGCCACATTCCCGCCCTCGGTGAAGTGCAGCGCGAAGAGCCGTTCGGCGAGGCCGCGCTGCACGTCGGCGCCGTGCTCGCGTTCGGCCCAGCGCAGCAGACGGTGGGCCGTGTGCGTGTTGGCCGATAGCGCCTTGTCCCACGCGAATGCGATGCCCTCCGACGCCCCTGCCGCGCTCACGGCCTCGAGCATGCTCTCCACGCGCGGCCCGAATCGTCGCGCCATGTGCTCCCGGAACGGCAGGGCGGTGTGCGGCGCGCCGGGGTCGAGCTGGTAGGGACGGAAGACGACGCTTACGGGTTCGCCCGCGGGAAGCGTGGCGAGCGCGCGCGACAGGCGGCGCTCACCGATGTAGCACCACGGGCAGACGATGTCCGAGTAGATCTCGATGTTCATGCTGCAGGCTCCTGGGTCAGCTGGCCTTGCCGGTTGCGGCGGCCGGATCGACACGGCTCGCGTCGTCCAGCCTGGCGAGGTGCTCGTCCGTGAGCGTCAACCGCATGGCGCCGAGCAGGTCCTCCACCTGCGCCACGCTCGTTGCGCTCGCGATCGGCGCGGCGACCGAGCGCTGTGCCGCGAGCCACGCGAGCGATACCTGCGCAGCGGTGGCGCCAAGATCCGTGGCCACGGCGTCCACCGCCTTCAGTACGCCGAGGCCGTGGTCGTCGAGATACTTCGCGGCCGAACCGCCTCGAGGACGCTGCGAAGCATCTGCCGTGTCGCGGTACTTGCCTGTGAGGAAGCCCGATGCGAGCGAGTAGTAAGGCACCACCGCCAGGCCCCGCTGCACGGCCAGATCCTGCAAGGGGCCCTCGAACTTGCCGCGCTCGACGAGGTTGTACTCGGGTTGCAGGACGGAATACGAGGCCAGTGACCGCTCGGCGCTGGCATCCAGTGCCTCGCGCAGCCGATCGGCGGTGTAGTTGGACGCACCAATCGCTCGCACCTTGCCAGACTTCACGAGCGCATCGAACGCCTCGAGCGTCGCCTCGAGCGGCGTGTCGGGATCGTCGTAGTGCGCGAAGTACAGGTCGATGTAATCGGTGCGCAGGCGCTTCAACGAGCCGTCCACGGAGCTGCGGATGCGGTCCGGAGCGAGCCCGCGACCGCCGAACACCTCGCCGCCGACCTTCGTCGCCACCACCACGTCGTCGCGCCGGCCGCGCCTCGCGAGCCACTCGCCGATGATGGACTCGGACTCGCCGCCGCTGTTGCCCGCGACCCACGTCGAGTAGCTGTCGGCGGTGTCAATCATGGTCCCGCCACCACGCACGAAGGCGTCGAGGATGGCAAAGGACGTCGCCTTGTCTGCCGTCCAGCCAAACACGTTGCCGCCGAGGATCAATGGCGGCGTGGACAAGCCGCTCGCGCCGAGCGTTCGCAGTAAGTTCATGTATGTATTATACATGATTAAACTGATGTGCTTCGTCAGCGACAGGACAACCCGTAGAGCACGTCCTCGCCGGCCCTGGCGATGCGGCGGAGTCGCGTCACCTCCCCTGCTGCCGCGATGGCGGCCCGCAGGTCGGCGACGGGACGCCGAGCATGCACAACCACGTAGCGCACGTCGTGTTCGCACATGGCGTCGAGCGCGTCACCGCCCGGAAAGGCGGCCACGCGGGTGGCCAACGCGGCGTAGCCTGGCGGCTCGAACCGGGAGAAGCCGTTCACGGTGGGCTGCCAATGGCGGGTGGCGTACCATCCGTAATCGGCGTCGTACCACGGCAGCGGGTGATTGCGCGCAACCGGCAGCGAGACGACGGCGCCCGCCGGCATCGTCGCCAGATGATCGTAGAGGGGCGAGATCGTTTCGGCCTGTGGCGGTGGCAGTTCGTAGTGGCTCGGACGCAATTCGACGAGCGCGAGGCCGACGACCGCCGCGGCCAGCACGCGCCCTGGCCAGCGCTTCCAGCCGTCGACGGCCGCGCCCGCCAGGCAGGCAAGCACCAGCGACACCAGCAGTCCGAACCGCGCGGGAGCACGGAACAGCGACACGCCGTCGCTCGCCGCGAGCAGGTCGAAGGGCAGCATCGCAGGGGCGCCGTCCGCGGATGGTCCAAAGCTGAGTAGCACCGCCAGCACCCCGGTGCCGACCAGCTGCGCCCATATGTCGGGGCGGGCGACGCGCCGCCGTGCGACGCGGATGGCGCCTCCACACGCGAGAACGAGCACGACGACGCCTGCGTAGAGCGTCTGCTCGCCAAAGCTCCAGCGCGGCAGCGTGCTGCCTGCTGCCTTCATCGCCTGGCCGAGGCTCGTCGCGGCGGCGGGCACGACGTAGGCGTGCAGGTCGGCGGCGTTGGCGCGCATCTCGGTCAGGGCCCCGGCACGCGCCGCAGTGTACGGGCGCGCGAAGCCCGCCAGGATCGCCGCCACTGCGACTGCGGCAACGACGGCGTGCAGTGCAGCGTACCGACGTCGATGCGGCCACACGCAGCGCGGCCACCACGTGATGTGCACGAACACGACGAGCACGGCCAGGTACCAGGAGGCGAGGCTCGTCGTGAGCGCGGCGAGCGCCCACCAGACGAGTCGTCTCGCGGACGGGTGCTCCCGCCAGCGATCGAGGTGGTACAGCGCGAGCGGGAGGCCGAACAGCCACAACAACTGCAGGTGTCCGGTGTGATGGATGCGCGCGAAGCTGCAGGCGGCAAGCAGCCCCGCGGCGCCGGCGCCGGATCGGCCCAGTCCGGCGCGACGGGCCAGCAGGTGAACGCTGACGGCGAGCAGCGGAAACGACGACAGCCACGCGAGGTTGTAGGTCAACGCCGCGGACGCACCGGCAAGGTGGAGCGGCAGCGTGGGCAGCGCGATGCCGAACAGGTGCTCGGAGTACGCCAGCGAGCCCGCGTGCGGGTGGAAGATGTTGCCGTCGAAGTAGGGCCAGGCCTGCCCGGCGAGCACGCGGTGGTTCCACGCGAGCGCCCATGCGTTCAACCGGACATCACCCCAGTACAGGGCGTTGTCGATGGCGGCCAGGTTGAACACGGGCGCCACGAACCACAGGCTCACGATGGTGGTGAGCACGCCGACCATCAGCAGTTCGCTGCGACGGAGCTGCCGCGGTGACGTCATGTCTACAGGCTCGTGACGCTCCCGCCCGCGAGAGCGCTCACTGGGTGGGGCCGATGATCGCGGCG
The DNA here is from genome assembly GCA_023429845.1 of Acidobacteriota bacterium. GTDB lineage: Bacteria > Acidobacteriota > Vicinamibacteria > Vicinamibacterales > Vicinamibacteraceae > Luteitalea. The sequence continues at coordinate 3,752 of JAEZCY010000181.1, read as the reverse complement.
CAACTCAGCCGTGTCAAGGTCGCCCGCCGCCGGCGTCGGGCGTTGGTCGCTCGCCCGCGGAAGGGGCCGGCACGTTGCTGAACAGCGCATTCAGGCCCTCGGCCATGGTCGGGTGCGTCAGGATCGCATCGCGCAGCACGGTGTACGACAGTCCGGCCATCATCGCCACCTGGACGACGGCCAGCACCTCCCCGGCATCTGATCCGATCATCGTGAAACCGGCGATGCGATCGTCGTCACGGACCAGCGCCTTCATGAAGCCGCGATCGTCCGACGTCGTCCGCGTGCGCAACACCGCGCTCGCAGGCAGCGTGGCCACGCGCACGGGGATGCCGGCCTCGCGCGCCTCGCGCTCGTTCATCCCGACACGGGCGAGCGGCGGGTCGATGAACATGCAGTACGGCACCAGCCGGCCCGTCGTCGACCGCTGTCCCCCCGCCAGGTTGTCGCGGATGATGCGGAAGTCGTCGAGGGAGATGTGGGTGAAGTGGGGAGTTCCCGCACATTCGCCGATCGCCCACGTGTGGGCTGCCGTGGTCTCGAGCCGATCGTTGACGCGGATGTAGCCGTCCTCGGTCAGCTCGACGCCGTGCTGCTCGAGGCCGATGCCGTGCGTGTTGGGTGTGCGGCCCGCCGCAACGAGGATGTCGGTGCCCTCCAGATCCGTGTGACCTTCGCGCGTGCGAACCCGCGCGCGCAGGTGATTGCCCGATTGCCCCTCCACCTGCTCGAACCGTGCCGACAGCAACACGTCGATGCCCTCGGCGCGCAGCGTCCTCTCCACCTCCTCGGACACTTCGGGGTCTTCACGGTCGACGAGACGGCCGCCACGATCCACCACCGTCACACGACTGCCGAAGCGACGGTACGCCTGCGCGAGCTCCAGCCCGACGTAACCGCCTCCCAGCACGATCAGATGTTCGGGCAGCCGATCGAGGTCGAGGGCCTCGACGTGGGTGAGCGGGTGGGCGTCCTTCAGCCCCGGCACGTCCGGGACGCTCGCATGCGTGCCGACGTTCAGGAACAGCGTGCCAGCCGCGAGGACGCGCCGGCCGCCGTCGTTGAGCGCCACTTCGACCGTTCGGTCCCCCACCAGGCGCCCGCTGCCCATGACGAGTTCGGCGCCGCTCGCCACGTAACGATCGAGGTGGAAGGCGACCAGGGCATCGACCATCGCGCGCTTGCGCGCCACGACGGTGGGCATGTCCACCGACACGGGACCGCAGTTGACGCCGAAGTCAGCGGCGCGTGACGCCGCGTGCGCGATGCCGGCGCTCCAGATCTCGTTCTTGCTGGGCAGGCAGTTGATGTTGGGGCAGGACCCGCCGATCCAACGACGCTCGATCACGGCGGTGCGCTGACCGGCGCTCGCCAGGTGCCAGGCCAGGTACTTGCCGCCCTCGCCACTTCCGATGATGACTGCGTCGTAGCGCTCCGGTTCGGGCATCGCCTCTCCTGTTGTGACCGCGCTCCGTATCGGTTCACCGCGATGCGGGAACCGTACGCCGTCACCGGAACAGATTCGTCCGGGCGAGATCGACGATCTCGTCGCCGCGACCGCTCAGCACCGCCTTGGCCATGTACAGCGCGAAGCCGCCGACCTGCTCGAGCTGCAGTGACGGCGGCATGATCAGCTCCTGCGTATGAACGCGCACGTCCACGAGTGCCGGTCCGTCGTGCGACAGCGCCCGTTCGAGCGCGCTCGGCAGATCTCCAGGCCGCTGCACCGACAGGCCGAGCATGCCCGAGGCTTCGGCGATCATCGCGAAGTCGGGCGTGGTCAACGCGACGCCGCGATCGAGGAAGCCCGCGGCCTGCATCTCCAGCTTCACGAACCCGAGCGATGCGTTCGTGAACACCACGACCTTCACGGGGAGACGGTTCTGCTCGAGCGTCAGCAGGTCGCCCAGCATCATCGCCAGACCGCCGTCGCCCGACAGGCTGATGACCTGCCGACCCGGGTACGCGAGTTGCGCGCCGATCGCGTGCGGAAGCGCATTGGCCATCGATCCATGCGTGAACGATCCGACGAGGCGACGCCGACCGTTCATCGTCAGGTAACGTGCGGCCCATACGGTGGGCGTGCCCACGTCGCAGGTGAAGATCGCGTCGGCCGCTGCAGCGCGATCGATCGCCTTCGCGACGTACTGCGGATGCACCGGGCCTTCCTCCGGCCGGTCGGAGGCGAGATCGTCGAGGCCCTCCCTGGCCTTCCGGTAGTGCTCGAGCGACACCTCCAGGTGACGCCTCGCCGTCTTGCGCGACAAGCGCGGAATCAACGCTTCGAGCGTCGTCTTGACGTCGCCGACGATACCGACGTCGAGCCGCGTGCGTCGTCCGAGTTGCTCACCGCGCAGGTCCACCTGGATCGTTCGCGCGTCGGCCGGCAGGAACTGCTGATAGGGGAAGTCGGTGCCCAGCATGAGCAGGGCATCGCAGTCCTTCATCGCGAGATAGCCCGACGAGAAGCCGAGCAGGCCGGTCATGCCCACGTCGAACGGGTTGTCGTGCTCGATGAATTCCTTGCCTCGCATCGCGTGCACGATCGGCGCGGCCAGCAGGTCGGCGACGGCGATCAACTCCGCATGCGCGTCACGACAGCCGGCGCCACCGAGGATGGTCACGCGGTTCGCCTCGTTGAGGAGGCGCGCGGCCTCGTCCACGCGGCCGGCAGCCGGCTGCACGCCGACGCAGTCGTAGGCGAAGCGCACGACGCGGGGCTCCGGTGCGGCCTGCTTCAGCGCGACGTCGCCGGGCACGACGAGCACGGAGACGCCGGAACGCGCGATGGCCGTCTGCGCCGCGATCTCGACGAGCCGCGGCACCTGTTCGGGTTGCGTGATGGTTTCGCAGAAATGGCTGCACTCGGCAAACAGCCGCTCGGGATGGGTCTCCTGGAAGTACTGGCTGCCGATCTCGCGGCTGGGGATGTGCGCCGCGATCGCCACGACCGGCACCCGGCTGCGATGGCAGTCGTACAGGCCGTTGATCAGGTGCAGATGGCCGGGTCCGCAGCTGCCCGCGCACACGGCGAGCTTCCCGGTGAGGTGCGCCTCGGCGCCAGCGGCAAAGGCGCCGGCTTCCTCGTGCCGCATCGGGATCCACGTGATGTCGTCGCGATCGTAGATGGCGTCGGTGATGCCGTTCAGCGAATCGCCGGCAACCCCATAAACCCGCGCGGCGCCGGCAGACACCAGCACATCCACGATGACCTGCGCAACCGTTCGTGCCATGCCCGAGACTACACCGCTCGCGTACCCTCCGCGCCCGGCACTCGAGTCAGGTCGCCGGGGCGGCGCAGGTCGTAGACCGCGTCCCGGCGACCGGTGTCGCGTCAGAAGGTCATGCGCACGCCGATCCGGAACTGGCGTGACCGTCCCATCGCATCGGCCGACTGCGTGCCCAGTATCCGGCCGAAGTTCGCGCTGTTGACGTTGCCGTTCGGGTTGCCGAAATGTGGCGTGTTCGTGGCGTTGAATACCTCGAGACGGAACTGCAGCTCGGACGCCATCACCGCGAAGGATCGGAACAGGCCGAGATCGAGGTTGACGACGCCGGGTCCGCGCATGGAGTTGCGGCCCACGTCGCCGAAGCGGACCTCGCTGACGCGCGCGAACGCCGTCGTGTCGAAGTACGTGCCGTCGTCGCCGACGTCGCCGAAGATCTCGACGTCGTCCTTGACCTGATCCGGCGTCTGCTGGTTGCCGGGCATGTTGAACGACGCGCCGGAGGCCGTCAGGTTGAACGGGCGG
>JAEZCY010000165.1 GCA_023429845.1 Acidobacteriota bacterium | reverse complement strand
GCCGGGCCCTGCCCGGCGGGCGTCCCGTTGCTCGTCGTTCGGCGACAATCCTGTAGGCTCGTGGCATGCGGGCGCTGGTCGTGGAAGACGATGCGCGGATCGCGGACTTCGTGTCCAACGGCTTACGTGAGGCGGGCTTCGTCGTGGACCACGCCAGCGACGGCGAGTCCGGGCTTCACCTGGCCACCTCCGCCAGCCACGATGTGGCCGTGGTGGACCTGATGCTGCCGCGCCTGGACGGCCTCAGTCTCATACAGCAGATGCGCCAGCAGGGCGTGCACACGCCGGTGCTGATCCTGAGTGCGAAGCATACGGTGGACGACCGGGTCGCGGGCCTCAAGGCCGGCGGCGACGACTACCTCACGAAACCCTTCGCGTTCCCGGAACTGCTGGCGCGCACCGAGGCGCTGATCCGCCGGGCGACGAACGCGCCGGTCGCCACACGGTTGTCTGTCGGCGACCTGACGCTCGACCTCGTCTCGCGCACCGCCACGCGTGACGGACGCACCATCGAGTTGCGGCCCCGTGAGTTCACGCTGCTCGAGTACCTCATGCGCAATGCCGGGCGGGTCGTGTCCAAGACCATGATCCTGGCGCACGTCTGGGACTATTCGTTCGACCCGGGGACGAACGTCGTGGACGTGCTCGTGTTCCGCCTGCGCGAGAAGGTGGACAGGGGCTTCGATACCAGGCTGCTGCACACCGTGCGCGGGGTGGGGTATGTCCTCAAGGTGGCGTGATCGCCTGCGCGACGCGCTCGCGTGGCGCCTCGCCATCTGGTATGCCGTCATCTTCGTCGCAAGCGCGCTGTCGCTCGTCGCGCTCACCTACGTGCTGCTCTCGGCGTCGTTGCGCCGCTACGACCGCGACACCATCGAATCGGCCCTCGTCCAGTTCGCCCGCGCGTACGCACGCGGCGGCGTGCCGGCGCTCGGCCGCGAGATCCGCGAAGCCGACTTCGCCGCGTCGCCAGGCCCGATCCTCGTGCGGACGCTCGGCCCCGGCGGGCAGGTCGTGTTCTTCAGCATGCCGGACCGATGGCGGCACTTCGACCTCTCGCAGCTGAGCGCACCGCCGCTCGACGGCCAACAGACGTGGGCGACGTTGAGCACGGGTGAAGAGGGCGACGTCCTCGAGGTGGCATCCGTCCGGCTGTTCGACGGCACGCTGCTCCAGGTGGGCAAGAGCACGGAACGGCGACGGGAACTGCTGCAGCGCTTCCGCCGCGTGCTGTTCGTCGACCTCGCGCTGGTGCTGGTGATCGCGCTGGCCGGAGGCGCGTTGGTGACGTGGTCCGGGCTCCAACCCGTCCGCGCGCTCACCGACACGGTGCGCACCATCGTCCGCACGGGCCGCACCGACATGCGGGTGCCGACATCGGCCGCCCAGGACTCGCTCGGCGAGCTCGCGCGGCTCGTCAACGCCATGCTCGACCGCATCGACACGGTGGTCGCCGCGATGCGCGGAGCTCTCGACAACGTGGCGCACGACCTGCGTACACCCTTGACGCGCCTGCGCGGCATCGCCGAGGACGCCATCGCGAGCGACGACCCCACCCGCATGCGCAACGCGCTGTCGGACTGCGTCGAAGAAGCGGATAGGGTCACCGCGATGCTCCTCACGCTGATGGACATCTCGGAAGCGGAGACGGGGACGATGGCGCTGCGACGCGAGGAGACGCCGATCGTCGAGCTCGTGCGGCAGACCGTCGATCTGTACGAGGACGCTGCCGAGGAACGGGGCATCACGATCGAGACGCACGTCGACGACGCGCTCGTGGTGCCGGTGGATCGGACGCGCATGCGACAGGTGCTCGCCAATCTCCTCGACAACGCCGTGAAGTACAGCCCCGACGGCGGCCACGTGCGGATCCGCGCGTGGGACAGCGGCCGAGGGGCCACCGTCGCGGTCGAGGACGATGGGCCCGGCATCCCGCCCGACGAACTCCCGAGAGTGTGGGAACGCCTCTATCGCGGCGACCGCAGCCGCAGCACGCGCGGCCTGGGCCTCGGTCTCAGCCTCGTGAATGCCATCGTTCGCGCGCATGGCGGCTCGGTAGGCGTCCAGAGCGTTGTCGGCGAAGGCAGCCGCTTCGAGATCAACCTTCCGCTGGTGAGCGCAAACCTTTCACCGATGTAATCCGCGTGTCAGGTGCGGGTAATGCCCGGTCCGTAGAGTGGTGATGTCGCAAGGCGCGACAGGCACAGCAGCCTGCAGGCCGCAGGCTGCAAGCCATCACTGGACTGACTGGGAGACGCATGATGTCAACTGAACACAGCAGACTCGGCCGGAAGGGTGCGGCGGCAGGCGCCGTGCTGCTGACCGGCGCCCTCCTCGGCTACGTGGCCGCACCCGACGCGCAGACGACGCAATCCGAGGCGGCGGTCGTTGCACGCGCGGCAGACAGCGTGACGCGGACGCTGGGCCCCGCGACACATTCCTACGCCGGCGTCGTCGAGGCGGTCACACCCGCCGTCGTCACCGTGCGTTCCGAGCGCCGTGTGCGGTCGGTGAGCCAGCAGCTGCCCGACCACCCGCTGCTGCGCGAGTTCTTCGGTGAGCGCGGAGGCGTGCCTCGACAGCCGCAGCCGCGCATGGGTGGGCTCGGCTCCGGTGTGATCGTGCGCGCAGACGGCTACGTCCTCACCAACCATCACGTCGTGGACGGGGCCGAGGACGTCACCGTGGAGCTCACCGACGGCCGGAGCTTCAAGGCGGACCTCGTCGGGTCGGATGCGGCGAGCGACCTCGCGGTGCTGAAGATCGCCGACGCCGCGAACCTCAGCACGCTGCCGCTCGGCAACTCCGACGAGGTGGCGGTGGGCGACGTCGTGCTCGCCGTCGGCAACCCGCTCGGCGTCGGGCAGACCGTCACGATGGGTATCGTGAGCGCCAAGGGTCGAGCGACCGGCGGCACGAGCTTCGAGGACTTCATCCAGACCGACGCGCCCATCAATCAGGGCAACTCCGGCGGTGCGCTGGTGAACACGGATGGTGAGCTGATCGGGATCAATTCGCAGATCCTCTCGCCATCGGGCGGCAACATCGGCATCGGCTTCTCGATCCCGGCCAACATGGCGCGCAACGTCATGACGCAGCTGATCGAGAACGGCGAGGTGCGCCGCGGCATGCTGGGCGTGACGATCCAGCCGGTGACCTCGGACATCGCGCGAAGCCTGGGGCTCGACGCGGTGAAGGGCGCGCTCGTGAACGACGTGCAGGACGGCAGTCCTGCGGCACTCGCCGGCATTGCGCGGGGCGACGTCATCACCGCGATTGCGGGCAACGAGGTGAAGGACGGCAACGAGCTGCGCAACAAGGTGGCGCAGGTGCAGCCAGGCACCAAGGTGCCGCTGACTGTCGTGCGGCACGGCAAGACGCGCGAGGTGACGGCGACGGTGGCCGAGCTGAAGCAGGCGGGCGAGCGTCGGACGCCGGGTGGGGGCGACACGCAGCCGGACCCGACCGGGTTCGGCATGGGCGTGCAGCCGCTCTCGCCCGAGCAGACGCGCGCGCTGGACATCCCGGCAGGCCGTGGCGTACTGGTGGCCTCGGTCTCGCCCGAAGGACGGGCGGCAGAGGCCGGCCTGCGCGAGGGCGACGTCATCGAGGAAGTGGATGGCGCGCCAGTGACGAGCGTCGAGTCCCTGCGCGACCTGCTGCGCAAGGGCGAGCGCCCGGCATTGCTCCTGGTCCATCGAGAGCAGCAGGCGATGTACGTCACGGTCGAGCGGGCGGGGTCGTAGGGAACGGCGAACGCCGAACGCCGAACGCCGAACGCCGAACGGGGAAACGCCGAACGGCGGTTGCACCAAACGTGGGTCAGGTGGGGCGCCTCCAGGCCGGGGCGCCCCGTTGACACCTCCAACCAGCCGCGCCAACATGCCCTGGCGCCCAAGCTCTTCCATTTTGCGGCGCGCAACCAGGCTACCGGTGGCGATCCCTCCCGCCACATCCGAAGGGCGCGTGATGGCTCGGGCATTTGTCGGCGGAGCGGCTGTACTCGTCGGTGTTCTCGTGGGCGTATCGTCGGCCGCTGGGCAGACGGTTCGCGTCAGCGTCGGCAGCAACGGCGAGCAGGCGCTCGGCGGAACGTGGGTAACCGGCAGCACCGTCGGCGCGAGTGCCGACGGCCGCGTCGTCGTGTTCGACAGTCCGCTCGACACGCTCGTCGCTGGCGATACGAACGACGCGCGCGACGTGTTCGTGTCGGCGGACGGCGTCATCTCCCGAGCGCTACCAGCAGGCCTGCTACCCAACGGTCCCAGTGGCGAAGCCTTCGTCTCGACCGATGGCATGCGGATCGCGTTCACGTCTCGGGCCACGAACCTGTTGCCTGGAGACGTCAGCCTGTTCCCGGACGTGTTCGTGTTCGACCGGGCTTCGGACACGCTGGTGCTCGCGTCGCCCAAGGCCACGGGGGGATTCTCGAGCAACGCCTCGACGCGAAGTCCTGCCATCTCGGGCAATGGCCGGTACGTTGCCTTCATCAGCGCCGGTGATCATGTCGCGAACACGGTCGCGTCGGAGGCGCTCGCTTACCGGCGGGACCTGCTCACGAACGAGACCGTGGTCGTGAATGTGGACAGCCAGGGGAACACGAAGCTGGGCAGCCGCGTGCTCGGCGGGCTGGCGGTGGCCGACACCGGCGAGGTGGCCTTCATCTGGTGCGATGGCAAATTCACCTCGAGCAAGCCTTACGGGACCTGTGGCGCCTACGTGCGCAATCCGTCCAGCGGCACGACCACTCACGTCAGCACCTACTCCACCCCGTGGCACAGGGAGGCGGTGCCCGACCGCGTGTCGATGTCGGCCGATGGCACACGGGTCAGCTACACCGCCGGCGACACCACGGGCAGCACGCATGGCATCGTCGTGGTCGATCGTTCGAGCCAGCAGGCCATCCTCGCGAGCCGGGCTCTCCCCGGCCATCTCGCCGATGCGGGGGCCGGCAATGGCACGCTGAGCCCTGACGGGCGCTACCTGACGTTCTTCTCGGCCGCAACCAACCTCTCGTTGCAGCCCACGGGGACCACGCGCCTGTTCCGCGTCGACCTCGAAGCTCTCACCATCACGTCGGGCGTGACGCCAATCGGCGTCTCCAGGTCGGCGCGGGCCCTCGTCAACCCGGCGCCGAATGCCGCGATCACGAACGACGGCACCGTGTTCGCGCTGTCGGACGCCGACGACCTGGTCAGTGGCGACACCAACCACGACACGGACCTGTTCCGGATCGCGCCGGAGGGCACCGTGTCGCTTGCCGTGCCACTGCCGCCGACATCCGGACGGAGCTACCGGCCGGCCACCAACTACGACGGCACGGTCGTGGCGTTCATCTCGACGGCCGCCAACCTCACGCCCGGCGGCGACGACAACCAGGTGGCCGACGTGTTCGTCAAGGACATGACGAGCGGCACGCTCGAGCGCCTGCAGCCCCCGCCGCAGAACACCGCCCTGACTCATGCCACGTGGGTTGCCCTCAGTGATGACGGTCGCTACGTCGCGCTGTCTCAGGACTACGTGTGGCTCCACGACCGTGTCCTGGGGGCGTGGACGAAGCTCGGGCGAACGACGGACGGCCTCACCCAGCCCGGCGTGACGCGTGTGGCCATCAGTGGCGACGGCCGGTACGTCGCCTTCACCACGTCGGAACAGATTGATTCTGACGACACCAATCCGTTGCTCGATGTGTACGTGTACGACCGCGTCAGCGGTACCCGGCGCCGCGTCAGCCTGCGCGACGATGGCACGCCGTTGTGGAACGAGGCATACCACGCATCCATCAGCGGCAACGGCCGGTTCGTCTCGTTCATCGGGCGGGACTTCGACTCGACGGGCGTGCCGGGGCCGCGCGTGTTCGTCCGCGATCGTGATGCCGACGGCAACGGCGTGTTCGACGAACCGCAACCCGGCGCCACGAGAACTTACATCCACCAGCCCTTGTGGACCGACCTGCTCGCCACGGCCGCTACGCTCAGTCGCGACGGCCGGCGAGTGCTGGCCGCGCATGCGCGCGCGCTCGCGGGCACCGTTTTCGTCACCGACCACCCGGCCACCGGCGTGGAGGGCAGCGGCCACAGCATCAGGATGTACAGCCAGCCCTATGACACCATCGCCCACCTGCCGAACGTGCCGGGCGTGTCCGCCAGTGGTCGGCTCTTGACCGTAGTTCGCACGAACGCGCCGTTCACCAACGTGCCGGTACGGCCCTACATCGGGCTCTCCGGATTCGGCGCCCCGGAGCAGGACTTCTCCGCGGCCCCAGGTGGGCAGCCCTGCACCGGTGGCGCCGAGCGTGGCACGGCCAACCCCGCCATCAGCGGCAACGGCCGGGTGCTGGTGTTCGAGAGCGGCTGCGCGGATCTCGTGAGCGGCGACACCAACGGCATGGTGGACGTCTTCCTGACGCCTGCGGCTGCGGCCGACACGACGGAGGCTGCTCCAGGCTATCGAAGCTGGGCGCAGGGTCACGATCTCGATCCCGACAGCGCGGCCGGGTCGCCCTGGGCCGACGCCGATGGCGACGGGCTCTCCAACCTCGCGGAGTTCGGCGCAGAGCCGCAGGGCGTACCGACGCTCGGCCGGTACCAGCGGTACTTCGCAGAGGGTGCCACGTCCACTCCCGGACTGGCGTTCACGACGCGCATCGCACTTGCCAATCCGCACCCGTTTCCCGTCCAGGTGCGCATCGAGTACGCGCCCTCGTCGGGAAGCGTGCCACCGACCGATCTCGTGCTCGTGCCGTACCAGCGCACGACGATCATCGCCAACGAGCTACCCGGTCTCGCCGCCGCGGAGTTCGGCTTCAGGGTTCTTGCCAGCCACGCGATCGGCGCCGACCGCACGATGACGTGGGATGCCGGCGCGTACGCTGGACACGGCGACGCGGGCGCACCGCGAGCGTCGCTCACCTGGTACTTCGCCGAGGGAGCGACGATTGCCGGCTTCCAGCTGTTCTACCTGCTGCAGAACCCGTCGCCCACCGAAGCCGCCGTCGTCGAAGGACGGTTCCTGATGGCCACCGGGCAGACATTCACGCGGCAGTACACGGTCGCACCAGGTACGCGGGTGAACGTCTGGGCAAACCAGGAGACGAACGGCAATGAGCGGCCGCTGGCCAACCAGGAGCTGTCAGCGGAGTTCCGGGTCGTCTCCGGACCGCCGGTGGTGGCCGAGCGCGCCATGTACCGCGACCTCGCCGGGACGCTGTTCAAGGCCGGTCACGAAAGCAGCGGAGTCGTCGCGCCATCGACGTCCTGGTTCCTGGCAGAAGGCAACGCCGGCGAGTTCTTCGATTTCTATGTGCTGATTGCCAACCCGTCGAGCAGGAACGCCACGTTGCAGGTGGACTACATGCTCGGCTCAGGGCAGGTGATCTCCCGCACGGTCGTTGCACAGGCCAACAGCCGCCTCACGCTGTGGGTGGACGAACTGGAAGAGCCGGCTGGCAGCGGTCTGTTCCCGTTCCGTCACGGCAACACGGACATCTCGGTGAGGGTGACGTCGCTCGACGACGTCGGCATCGTCGTGGAGCGGGCCATGTGGTGGCCGGGCGATGCATCACAGTGGCGGGAAGCCCACAACAGCGCCGGCGCGACAGCCACGTCGCCACGATGGATTGTCGCAGAAGGCGAGGTGTCGAACCCGCCGGCACCGGCTGCCGCGCCGTCCACGGGCGACACCAGCGCGTGGGACACTTACGTGCTCATCGCGAACACGGGCGCGCACGCAGGCACGGTGCGCATCACGGTCATGCTCGAGGGGCATCTCACCGTGCCGTTCGTCGCGAGCCGCACCGACGTCGAGGCCAACAGCCGGACGACCTTCAGCCTGCGCGACCTGCTCGCAACGGCCGGGATCTCCTCTGCTCGTGCCGCAGTGCTCGTCGAATCGGTCGGCGGTGACCTCCCACTCGTCGTCGAGCGCGCGATGTACCGATCACGACACGGACAGCCGTTCGACGCTGGCATGAACGGGCTTGCTACGCCACTGACTCCCTGACGGCGCCCTACTTCTCGTCAGCCGCAAGTTTCTCGAGGCGCGCACGCGAGGCCGTGATGCCAAAGCGGAACGCCTCGGGATCCACCCAGGCCTGGACGCCGTCCCGCGCGGCACGCGCGCGCTTGGCTTCGAACCCGAACTGCGAGCCGTGCGCGGCCAGGAAGATCTCCGGCTGCAGCGACTCGAGTACCCGCAGCGCCTTCCGATAGTCGTCGAGAATGCCCGGGTACGACGGCTTGTTCACCAGCCGCGTACCGGGGTTGACGTACGTGCTGCCCGCGAAGACGACGCGATAGGTTCGACCGCCGTCGTCCACCGTCGTCGTCCAGGTGGTGGTGCCCGGCGTGTGCCCCGGTGTGTGGTGCGCCTTCAACGTCACGCCGCCGAGGGCCACCTCGTGGCCGTGGGCGATCACCTCGTCGGCCGTGACCGGCGGGAAGTGATACGCAGGGGAGTCGCCGAACAGGTAGTCGGACCTGCCGCCTGACGCCAGGATGCCCTCGTCGCCCTTCATCACCACCAGGCGGCCACCCGTGACCGTCTTCAGGTGTGCCGTCGTCCCCACGTGATCGAAGTGGGCCTGCGTGATGAGCAGCACCTTCACCTGACGCGGGTCGACGCCGAGCGCCCGGATCGAGTCGACGACGTGCGGCCCCGACACCGGTAGCGCGCCGTCGATCAGGATGTGCCCCGCAGGCGTCGTCACGAGATAGGCCGCGAGCCCACGCGTGCCCACGTAGTGGATGGGCCCGGCGATCTTCAGCGGCGCAATCGGTTCCCGCCATCCGTCCGGGTCGTCCTGCGCGCGCAGCGCTCGTGCTGTGGCCGCAGCCACCGACGATGCGCCGATCAATCGAATGAGTCCCCGTCGGGTCACCATGGGGACCCAGTCTACTGGCTTGCCGCGTGGCGTCCGCCCCGAGTGTGTCGCGATCGCGACCTCGCGCCGTCGGGCAAGACCCGACGGCCACGTAGGGCCGGCGCACCCTTCCCGCGCTCCCCGGTGCCCGGTACCCGCGCCCCGTATTACAGTTCCCCCATGCGGCTGCAGACCGTTCTCGGAGCCACGGCGTTCGCCGTGCTGCTGTTGACACCGGCGTCGGCGCCAACGCGCGCCCAGGCCCCGCAGGACCCGCCACAGGCGCCACAGCCAGCCGCCGAGGACCCGGCACAACCGACGTTCCGCGTCGAAGCCAGCTTCGTGCGCGTCGACGTGTATCCGACGGCGGACGGCCAGCCGGTGACCGACCTCACGGCCGACGACTTCGAACTGCTCGAAGATGGTCGCCCCCAGAAGGTGACGCAGTTCGAGCGCGTGGCACTCTCGACGACCACCGCGCGCGAGGAACGCCGCGACCCTGTCAGCGCGGATCAGGGACGTGCGCAGGCGGCCGACCCGCGTCGCCGCGTCTTCGTGATCTACCTGGATACGTGGCACACGACGTTTGCCGGTGCGGTGCGCGCGCGCAAGCCGCTCGTGACGATGCTGGAATCGCTGATCGGCCCCGACGATCTCTTCGCGGTGATGACGCCGGACATGGACCCGCGCCAGATCACGTTCGCGCGGCGCACCGACACCATCGACCACATGCTGGCCACCCACACGCAATGGGGAATGCGCGAGAGCATCGTCCGGCTGCATCCCGAGGAGCAGCAGCTCGAGATGTGCTTCCCCGAGGGGATGCCGCGCTGCGCCGGCGGCGACGTGAGCGCCAACAAGGGGATCGCCTCCCAGCTCATTCGCAGGCGGCGCGAGAACGAGGTGCTCCAGTCGCTCGAGGGTCTGGTGCGGTATCTCGGCGGCGTCCGCGAGGAGCGCAAGGCGCTGATCATGGTGACGAGCGGCTACCAGATGTTCGAGCCGAAGCCCGATCTGCTGCGGCGTGATAGCTGCGAGGCGCCACCGACGATGGGCCGGACCGGCGTCGGGCCGGACGGGCGCATCACCGGCAACCTGCGCGGCGCGCAAGGAGGGCCTCTCGGCGCCATGTCCACCGGCGACTGCTTCACCACGGCGATGAACTACGCGTCGCTGAACAACCGGCAGCGGTTCATGGCGCTCACGCAGGAAGCCAACCGCTACAACGTCTCGTTCTATCCGTTCGACACGCGCGGCCTCACGGCGTTCGACAAGGATCTCGGCGACCGCGACGAGACGATGGTGAACGACCGTGGCGAGTGGTACAACCGCCAGTCCAACACGCTGCCAGGCACGCTCATGGGCGACCGCGCGTCGCTCGACGTGCGCATGGACTCGCTCCGATTGCTCGCCGACGGCACCGATGGCCTGGCCGTGATCAACACCAACGACCTCGATGGTGGCGCGCGGCGCATCGTGTCGGACCTGTCGTCCTACTACCTGCTCGGCTACTACTCCTCCAACGACGCGCTCGACGGCAAGTGGCGGAACATCCGCGTCCGCGTGAAACGGCCCGGCGTGGAAGTGCGCGCGCGCAAAGGCTACCGCGCGCTGCGGCCGGAAGACATGGCCGTCATCGCGACAGCGACGAGCAATGGCGGAGACGACGCCGGTGACTCGGCCGCGGCCGCCGAGTCGGCGGCCCTGACGACCGCCCTCGGGAGCGTCGCGGGAGTCCGGGACGCGCAGCCGTGGCGCAGCCGGACGGCGTGGTTCTTCCACGCTGGTGCGGGCGCCACGATGCGGACCGGAAAGCTCTGGGTCACGGCCGATGTGGACCCGTCCCGCTTGCGCGAGACGACCATCGCCGAGGGCGGCACGCTCACGGTCTCGGTGACCACGGCGTCAGGCACCCCGGTGGCCAGTGGAGAGGCGACGCTGCCGGCCGGTGCGCGCACGACGACCGCCGAACTCGCAACGAGCACGGCGCCCCTCGACGCGGGCGACCTGCTGGTGCGCCTGCGGCTCGTCCCTGCGGGCGGAGGCCTTCCCCTCACCGACACGGCCAGGGTCGTCTTGCCATCGGCCGACGCGCCGGTCGCCGGCGCCCGCCTCGCGCGCGCGTCCACACGCCAGCAGTTCGTCACGACGGCCGACCCGCGGTTCCGCCGCAACGAGAAGGTTCGCGTCGCGGTCCCCGTCGCTCCGGGCGCCACGGCAGCGACCGCCGAACTGCTCGACCAGGCCGGGCGCGTGATGGCCGCGATCCCCGTCGCCGCCACGCTCACGCCGCCTGACGATGGCGGTGTCGGCTGGGCTACGGCCGAGGTCTCGTTGGCGCCGCTCTCGGCAGGCGACTACGTGCTCCGCGTCCATGTCGCGCATGCCGACGGCGACCAGCGGGTGCTGACCGGCCTGCGAGTGGTGCCCTGACTGCCCGCCGCACACGGCGTCGATCCATCGCCTTGGTCGAGGCGCTGACGATTCTCCGATGAATTGGAGCATCACGCCGCCCGTTCGTCACGGCGCGTGATCGGCGGCACCACGCAGGCGGCACATTCGCCCTTTCCTGTTTCCATCTGGCCCCCGCCTGATGACGCTTCGCCACCGTCGCGTGACGAATCGGCTGGCCATGATGCGGCACGGCCCGTCCGTTGCTCTGTGCCATCGACGCATCACCACCGACGGCACGGCTGGCGTCCGCGCACGCGGCCGCGTGCCGATCGACGGATCGTTGCGGCCGAGGGCCGCAGGAGGGACGTCATGAGTTCACCGGGCAGGTTAGTGGCCGTGGCAGCGGCCGTGCTCCTTACGCTGGCGCGCCCAGGCGTCGCGCAGGAGCGCTTCGGCGGATTGACGGGAACGGTTACCGATGCCAGCGGCGCCGTGCTGCCGGGAGCGACGGTGACGGTGACCAACAAGGGCTCGGGCGCCGTGCGCGCGCTGACCACGAGCGGCGACGGACTGTACGTCGTGCAGGATCTCGATCCCGGTCGCTACTCGGTTGCGGTGGAGCTTGCGGGCTTCTCGAAGGCAGAGTTCCCCGACGTCGCCATCACCCTCGGCAAGACCATCAAGATCGACGCGCAACTGAAGGTCGGTGACGTCTCGGAGGTCGTGCAGGTGATGAGCACGCCTCAGGACATCGACGTGCGCAGCACCCTGGTCGCCCACAACGTGCGCGAAGAGGAGATCGACCGCATGCCGAAGGGGCGCAGCTTCCAGTCGATTGCCCTCACCGCGCCTTCGGTCAACGCCGGAGAGATCGAGGGCGGCTTCCAGGTGAACGGCGCGAGTGGCGCAGAGAACGCGTTCACGGTGGACGGCGTCGTGACCAACAGCCTCGTGGACGGCCGATCGCGGCAGAACACGGTGTTCGAGTACCTGCAGGAAGTGCAGGTCAAGACCGCTGGCATCGGCGCCGAGTACGGCGGCGCGCTCGGCGGCGTGATCAGCGCCGTGACCAAGTCCGGCGGCAACACGTTCCGTGGTGAGGGCCACTATTACTACGAGGGTTCGCCGCTCGCCGCAGGTCCGGTCCGACGACTCGTGCTCGACCCGTCCGACGACGTGACGGTGAGCTACGTGCAGGACGACGAGATGCCGGATCACCGTAACGAGATCGGCGGGTCGATCGGCGGACCGATCGTCAGGGACAAGCTGTTCTTCTTCGCGTCCTACTCGCCGCGGTTCGCGCGCCGCACGAACGAGTACCTCTTCTCGAACGGAACGGAACGCGGCCAGATCGAACGCACGCAGACGTACACGCAGCTCTTCGGCAAGGTCACGCACCGAGCCGGGCGCGTCACGTCCACCGGGTCCGTCCTCGTCACGCCGACGACAAGCGAGGGAACACTCCCGGCCTACAACGGCGCGGCTCGCAACGTCATCACCAGTTCGCAGGCCGCCAACCAGGTGAACCTCGAACGCGGATGGAAGATGATGCAGGTCAGCACGACGGGTAACGTCGACGTCACGATGACGGGCACGTCGTTCTTCTCGGTGCGCGGTGGCTACTTCCACGACAACTACAAGGACACCGGCATCCCCTCGACGACGAGCTACACCTACCAGACCTCGAGCGTCGGTCTTGCCGGCGTGCCTGCGAACCTTCAGGGGCCCATCGGCACGCAGAACACGCCGCGCGCCCTGATCGTCGACCACGACACGACGAAGCGCGGGTTCATCAACGCCGACTACAACCTCGCGTTCACCGCCGGCGGCGCCCACACGCTGAAGTCGGGGTTCGGCTGGCAGAAGACGATCAACGACGCGCAGCAGGCGTATCCCGGCGGCTTCGTCTACCTGTTCTGGGACAGCGACTTCAACTTCCAGGGCAACCGCGGCCGCGGGCAGTACGGCTACTACGAGGTCAACAACCGCGGCGTGCAGGGGAAGGCCGGCGCCGACATCTACTCTTTGTACGTGCAGGACCAGTGGACGCTGAACAACCGGCTGACGCTCAACCTCGGCCTTCGCACCGAGCGTGAGACGGTGCCGTCGTTCCGTGAGGGCGTGTCGGCCATGCAGTTCGGGTTCGGCGACAAGCTCGCGCCGCGGCTCGGAGCCAGCTACGACGTGCGTGGCGACGGTCGCTTCAAGGTCTTCGGCAGCTGGGGGCGGTATTACGACTGGACCAAGTACGAACTGTCGCGCGGCTCGTACGGCGGCGACACCTGGGTCATCTACTATCGCGGGCTGGATACGCTCGACGTCGGCAGCCTCAATCTGTCGAACATGCCGGGGACCGACCTCTGGGTGGTGCCGGGCAGCTTCCGCGACCGGCGGGTACCGAACTTCGACTCCACCGATCCCGACATCAAGCCGATGTACCAGGACAGCACCAGCATCGGCACCGAGTACCAGATCGGCGCGAACATGTCCGTGGGTGTCCACTACGTCCACAACAACCTCTCACAGACCATCGAGGACATCGGGGCGGTCGATGCCGAGGGCAACGAGACGTACGTCATCGGCAATCCCGGCCGTGGACTCGCGACAATCCAGTTCCCGTCCGGCGCCACACCCGTAGGCTTCGCCGTGCCGGAACCGAAGCGGCAGTACGACGCGGTGGAGTTCACCGTCAACCGGCGCTTCGCCAACAACTACTTCTGGAGCGCCAGCTATGTGTGGAGCCGCCTGTACGGCAACTACTCGGGGCTGGCAGCGACCGAAGAGGTCAACACGCCGACGACCAACGTCACGTCGTCGACCGCACAGCAGCAGGCCGGCAGCATCGCCCGGCCAGGCGGCAACGCGAACCGCGCCTGGGACATCGACGAGATCTTCTGGAACTCGCGCGGCACGCTCGACGTGCTCGGACGGTTGCCGACCGACAGGCCCCACGTCCTGAAGCTGTATGGCAGTTACATGCTGCCGTTCGGCACGCAGCTCGGCGCCTTCGTCTATGCCGGCAGCGGCACGCCGCTCACCACGTACGTGGTGTCCACCAACCAGACGAACCTGTTCGTGAACGGCCGCGGCGACATGGGCCGCACGCCGGTGCTCTCGCGCACCGATCTGCTCGTGTCGCACGAGTTGCCGGTAGGCGGCAACAACCGTCGGCTGCGCTTCGAGCTGAACGTGCTGAACGTGTTCAACCAGAAAGCGACGCGCCACAGCTTCAACTACCTGAACCGCGGCGCCGGCGCGCCGCGCCCATCGTCGGCGATCGACCTCAGCGACGTGGACCTGTCGCAGGGCTACGACTATCGCGCGCTGATCGAGGCATCGCCCGACGGCACGAACGCGTACGACCCGCGCTATGGGATGGCGGACCTGTTCGACCCGGGCACGCAGGGGTTCTTCACTGTGAAGTTCCTCTTCTGAGCCCGCCACCACACGTCAGGTAGGGACCGCCGTCCCGGCGGTCCGTCTGCGCGGCTCCCGGCGGTCCGTCTGCGCGGCTCCCGGCGGTCCGTCTGCGCAGCTCCCGGCGGTCCGTCTGCGCGGCTCCCGACGGTCCGTCTGCGCGGCTCCCGGCGGCCCGTCTGCGCCGCTCCAGGCGGTCCGTCTGCGCGGCCGTCCAGGCCGTCCGACGGCGCGAGGGTGGCGGAC
>JAEZCY010000170.1 GCA_023429845.1 Acidobacteriota bacterium | reverse complement strand
GTGCCACGGCTGCGTACCTCGCTGCGCGGCGTGGTTCGCGCGCTCACGTTCACGCGTTAGTGCGTGCGGAGCGGCACCGTGTAGCCGCCGGGCCTCGCCCGGCCGATGGCGCGGGGCAGGACGACGCCAACGTCAATCGCTACTCCAGCAGGACACGGCGACGTCGATGCCGACCATGCCGGTTGCGCCGCCCGGCCACACGGACGTGAACTGCCACGCCTCGTGGCGCCACTCGTGGTGGACGTGGCTGTTCTGCGTGCCTTCGGCGACGGCGACCGCGACCAGGTAGTCGCCGGGGAACAGGCGCGGCATCACGAACGCGAACTCGGCGCCGAACCGCCCCTCTGCGGCCACGTCTGATGGCTGCGGCGCGGCAAGCGTGTTCTCGCCGAACAGCTGCTGGCCGAGTCGATCCTTGACGTAGAAGCCGATGATCGGCCTTTCCAGCCGCTGCCACGCCGTCGCCCCGACGAGCAACCGCACGTGTTCGCCGCCGCGTACGCTGGTGACGGGCTGCCCACGCTCGTCGACGAGCCGCACGTCGGAGATACACGCCGCGGTCCCGCAGGACCCCGCCCGGCTGCGCTGGGTGCGGCGGGCCTCGGTTTCCGCCCCATCGCGCGCAGGGCGGGCTGTCGCAACCCGCCGCCGTGCCGTAGGGGTGCGGTGACCATGGCCCCCGACCTCCATCATCGAATCGAAGTACGACTCGGTCACCTCACGCGGCGAGCCGTCCATGCGAAGACGCCCGCCGTCCAGCCACAGCACGCGCGAGCACAATCGTTGTACGGCCGGGAGGTCATGGCTCACGAGCAGGAGCGTGCCGCCACCAGCACGGAAGCGTTCGAGATGGGCCAGGCACTTCTGCACGAAGCGGATGTCGCCGACGGCGAGCGCCTCGTCCACCACGAGCACGTCGGCGTCGATGTGGGCCATCACCGCGAACGCGAGGCGCACGTACATGCCACTCGAGTAGGTGCGCACCGGCTGGTCGAGGTACGGGCCGATGTCGGCAAAGGCCGCGATGGCCTCACGTCGGGCGGCAATCGTCGCCGCGTCGAGCCCGTGCAGCAGACCGCTCAGGCGCACGTTCTCGCGTCCGGTGAGGTCAGGCGAGAAGCCGGTGCCGAGTTCGAGCAGCGCGCCGATGCGACCATCGGTCCGGACCCCGCCCTCCGACGGCGCGAGCGTGCCGCTCAGGACGTGCAGCAAAGTGGACTTGCCCGAGCCGTTGGCGCCGATGATGCCGACGGCTTCGCCGCGCTGGACGCCGAAGGTGACGTCCCGCAGCGCCCAGACGCGGTGGGCGAGGGCCGCGCGCCGCCGTGCCGCATGGCGGCCGAGTCCAGGGACGCGGCCGGCGACTCCCCAGAATGCGTGGCGCGTTCGCGCGCGGTCGGTGGGGAAGATGTCGAAGGCGCGCCCCAGGTGCGACGCGGTGACGACGGCCCGGTGCGGTGCCGCAGCCATCAGGAACTCCGGAAACGATCGCTTACGCGAGCGCGTTCTCGAGCACCGTGGCCACCCGTTCGCCGGCGTGACCGTCCCAGAGCTCGGGCACCCTGCCGCGCTTGCCGCCCGTCGCGAAGAAGTCGGCGATTGCCTCGGGCAGGCCCCGCCCGTCGGCGCCGACCAGCGTGTTGGTCCCCTCGGTAATCGTCACCGGCCGCTCCGTGTTGTCACGCAGCGTGAAGCACGGTACGTCGAGCACCGTCGTCTCCTCCTGGATGCCGCCGGAGTCGGTGAGCACGCATCCCGCGTGACTCGTCAGTGCCAGGAACTCGAGATAGCCGAGCGGCTCCACGAGCCGGAAGCCGCGGAGGCGGTCCTCGAGCCCGTATTCCTCGATGCGTCGCCGCGTGCGGGGGTGGATCGGGAACACGATCGGCAGGCGGTCGGCCAGCGGGCGTATGCCGTCGAGCAGCCGTCCGAGCGCGTCCGCATCGTCCACGTTGGCGGGGCGGTGGAGGGTGAGGACGGCGTAGCGGCGGTCCTCGATCTCGTGCGTTCGGCTCACGGCGTCCCACGGCGCGCGCGGCCGGTGTTCGAGCAGCGTGTCGATCATCACGTTGCCGACGAAGTGGATGCGGTCGCGTGGCACGCCCTCCGCGACAAGGTTCTCGTCGCCATCACGCGAGGGCGTCAGCAGGAGCGACGACAGGCGGTCGGTCACGAGCCTGTTGATCTCCTCCGGCATGGTCATGTCGCGCGAGCGGAGGCCGGCTTCGACGTGCGCGACCGGGACCACCGCCTTGGCCGCGACGATGGTGGCGGCGAGGGTCGAGTTGACGTCGCCGACCACCACCACCAGGTCTGGCCGATGGGCGGCGAGCGCCTGCTCGAACTTCACCATCACGGCGCCGGTCTGTTCCGCCTGGGTGCCGCCTCCGCAGCCCAGGTCCTCGTCCGGGCGGGGCAGCCCCAGTTCCTCGAAGAAGATCTCGGCCATCTTGTGGTCGTAGTGCTGGCCGGTGTGGACGAGGCGCTGTTCGAGCCGTCCGCGCCCGGTGATGGCGCGCATCACCGGGGCGATCTTCATGAAGTTGGGGCGGGCTCCGACGACATGGAGCACGCGGGCGGATGTCGGCATCGGGTCGGGGGCGAGCGACGCGGCAGGTCCCGGATATCGGGATCGGCACCGCGGACTGGCGGCTCAGTGTACCGTGCGCGCCGCGGCGGCGCCGCGCGGCGAGGGCGCCGTCATGACGCCGTGGAGTACACTAGCCCGGATCGGCGGCGGCGCTGACGCCGCCTTTCCTCCAGACGCATGGCAAAGACCGCACTCATCACGGGGATCACAGGGCAGGACGGGTCGTATCTGGCCGAGTTCCTCCTCGACAAGGGGTATCGGGTCGTGGGCACCGTCCGACGGTCGTCCGCGCCGAACCTGTGGCGCATCGAGCACCTGCTCGACCGCGTGGATCTCCGCCCGGCGGACCTGCTCGACCAGCTGTCGATCGTACGGCTCATCGACGAGGTGCAGCCCGACGAGTTGTACAACCTCGCCGCGATGTCGTTCGTGCCGGCCTCGTGGGACACGCCGCTGCTGACGGGTGAGTTCAACAGCCAGGGCGTCACGCGCGTGCTCGAGGCGATCCGTCAGGTGAAGCCCGATACGCGGTTCTACCAGGCGAGTTCGAGCGAGATGTACGGCAAGGTGCGCGCCGTGCCCCAGAGCGAGGACACGCCGTTCCACCCGCGCTCGCCATATGGCGTCTCGAAGGTGTTCGGGCACTACATCACGGTCAATTACCGCGAGAGCTACGGGATGTTCGCCTGCTCGGGCATCCTCTTCAACCACGAGTCGCCGCGCCGCGGGCTCGAGTTCGTCACCCGCAAGGTCACCGACGGCGTGGCGCGCATCAAGCTCGGACTGGCCGACAGCCTGCCGCTCGGCAACCTCGACGCACGCCGCGATTGGGGTTTCGCCGGCGATTACGTCAAGGCGATGTGGCTGATGCTGCAGCAGTCGAGTCCGGACGACTACGTTGTCGCCACCGGCGAGACGCACCCGGTGCGCGAATTGGTGCAGATCGCCTTCGAACGCGTCGGGCTCGACTGGGAGAAGTACGTCAAGGTGGACCCGCGATTCCTCCGCCCGGCGGAGGTGGATCTGCTGATCGGCGACCCGACGAAGGCGCGCACCCAGCTCGGGTGGAAGCTGGAAGTGGACTTCCCGGGCCTCGTGACGATGATGGTGGACGCCGACGTGGCGCGCCTCGAGAAGAACGCCGTCCCGGCGCAGCCGCTCGCATAGGGCCCGCGCCGCCCGCGGCGCTCAGCCAATCATGAAGCAAGTCTTGCAGTCGATCCGGGGCGGAGACGTCGAAGTTGCCGACGTCCCGGCGCCGCTCGTGCCCGATGCCGGCGTGCTCGTCCGCACCATCGCGTCGGTCGTGTCGGCGGGCACCGAGCGCATGGTCGTCGAGTTTGCCGGGAAGAACCTGCTGCAGAAGGCCCGCGCTCGTCCTGATCTCGTCAAGCAGGTGATCGACAAGGCGCGCAGGGATGGCCTGCTCGCGACCACCAGAACGGTGCGGCGGAGCCTCGAGGCGCCGATGCCGCTCGGCTACTCGCTGGTCGGCGAGGTGATGGGCACGGGCCCGTCGATGCACGGGATAGCAGTCGGCGATCTCGTCGCCTGCGCGGGCGCCTCGATTGCCAATCACGCCGAGTTCGTGGCCGTGCCGCAACGTCTCTGCGCGCGTCTGCCTGACGGCTTTGCGAGTCGCGTGCCCGTGGAGCATGCCGCGTTTGCGACGCTCGGCGCCATCGCCATGCACGGCTTCAGGTTGGCGTCGCCGCAACTGGGTGAGCGCGTGGCCGTGATCGGGCTCGGCCTGCTGGGGCAGTTGGCGGTACAGATAGCCAGCGCCGCGGGTTGCCGGGTCTTCGGCGTCGATCTCTCTCAGGAACGGGCCGACCTGGCGCGGCGCATGGGCGCTGAAGACGCATGCCTTCGGGCCGACGCCGAGTCGCGGGCGCGTGCGTTCACGCAAGGCGCGGGCTTCGATGTGGTGCTGCTCACGGCCGATGCGAGCTCGAACGATCCGATCGAGCTGGCCGGGACGATTGCCCGGGACCGCGGTCACGTCATCGCGGTTGGCGCCTTCGATCTCCAGTTGCCGCGCAAGGCGTACTTCGCCAAGGAACTCCACGTTCAGGTCTCTCGCTCGTACGGGCCCGGTCGTTACGATCCGGATTACGAGCTGCACGGTCGCGACTACCCGATCGGCTACGTGCGTTGGACCGAGCAGCGCAACCTCGAGGCGTTCGTGCAGCTGCTCTCGAGCGGCCGGATCGATCTGGCGCCTCTCATCACGCACCGGTTCGCCGTCGAGGACGCGACCGGGGCCTACGACGTCATCACGGGGAAGCGCGGGGAACCGTTCCTCGGCGTGCTGCTGACATACCCGGCAGACGCGTCGCCGTCCACACGCGTGCCGGTCGGCGCGGCAGCTGTGGCGCCCGTCCAGGGCCGCGTCGGCGTGAGTCTCCTGGGTGCAGGGCTGTTTGCGACATCCACCCTGTTGCCGGCTCTGGCGTCCAGCAAGGACGTCGCCCTGCGCGGCATCGTCAGCGGCCAGGGCGTTTCGGCGCGTACGGCAGCGAAGCACGGCGGGTTCGCGTTCGCGTCAACGGACGCCGCTGACACGCTGAGTGATGCCGACACGCACGCGGTGTTCGTGCTGACGCGCCACCATCTGCACGCCGGGCAGACGATCGACGCCCTTCGCGCCGGCAAGCACGTGTTCGTCGAGAAGCCGCTGTGCCTGAGCCGTGAGGAGCTCGATGACATCGGTCGCGTGGTGGCCGAGCACCCGGGGCAGCTGCTGATGGTCGGGTTCAACCGGCGCTTCGCACCACTGGCCCTGCAGTTGCGCGAGTTCGCCCAGACCGGCGAGCCTGTCGTGCTGTCGTATCGCGTGAACGCGGGATTCCTCCCGCCCGAGCACTGGACGCAGGATCCCGACCAGGGCGGCGGCCGCCTGCTCGGGGAGGGCTGCCACTTCATCGACTTCAGCAACTGGTTCGTCGGCGAAGCGCCGTCGCAGGTCTATGCGCAGTCGATGGCCGACGCCGGGCGCTACCGGCAGGACAACCTGGTGATCGTGCTGACCTATCCGTCCGGAAGCGTCGCCACCGTCACCTACGTGGCCAACGGCGATCGCCAGGCGGGCAAGGAGCGCATCGAGGTGACCTCAGGCGAGCGTCTCGCCGTGCTCGAGGACTTCCGCGAACTGACGATGCATGGCTCGCGCGGCACGCGACGGGTGAAGTCACGTCTCGAGGCCGACAAGGGGCACCGCGCGGAGGTGCAGCAGTTCCTCGCCGCGGTTGCGGGGCGGCAGCCCGCCCCGATGGCGTGGGCAGAGATCGAAGCCAGCATGCTCGCCACGTTCGCGGCTCAGGACAGTCTGGCGCTCGGTCAGGCGAGTCCGCTCGTTCGCGCAGCCGAGCTCACGCAGTAGCCACGGGCGCCTCGCCGCGCCGAGTCAACGGTCCGGGAGGGGCGCGCCCGCCATCGCCTCGTCCAGGGTGACGCGCGCGAAGCGGACACGCTCACGCACCATGTCGGCAATGGCGAGCATCAGCCGCGTCGAGCACGCGACCTCTTCCCAGTTCCGCCTGGCGGCGTCGAAGGGCTGGAGCACTGCACGACGATGCCCGACGTCCTTCGGCCGGTAGGTGCGTCTGCTCACGTCCGGCCCGTCGTGCAGCGTCATGCTCCGGAAGTCGTCGATTCTCGCCGAGAGCGTGCCGCATTGCACGACGATGCTTTCGCTGATGCCTTCGAACGGCTCGGCCCGCGCCGTGAACGTGATGGAGATCAGGTCGCCGCGCTCGGTGGCGATGGCGATGGACACGTGCTCGTCGCACTGTGAGGGGTCCGCGTACGCCACGGTGACGTCGACCGCTGCCGGCCCGTGTCCATCCCTGGCAAACAGCAGGTGGACCGCCAGGTCCAGCCAGTGCCCCATGTTCCCGCAGATGCGGGTGCCTTCCCGCGGATCGCGGTACCAGTGGTCGTCGTCGAGTACGTGCCCGCAGACGACGCACGCGAGCGTGAGGCCGCCCGTGAACCCGCCGTCGACGATCTGCTGCCTGATCTCGCGGATGGCCGCCGAGTGCGGCCGGTTGTAGCCGCAGAAGATGCGATCGGCACCACTCCGGCCGACAGCCTCCGACAGTTCGGCGAACTGCTCGTGCGTCACGCTGACGGGCTTCTCGACGTGGACGATCTTTCCCGCGGCGAGCGCCTTCACCGAGTAGTCGGTGTGGCTGGCGTGGTTCGAGACGATCCAGACGTACTTGATCTCCGGATCGTCGAGGATCGCCTGGTAGTCCAGGCACACCTCGGCCCCGAAGAGGTACGCGAGCGATCGGGCTCGCTCGGCGTCCGGATCGAGGGCGTACTTGATGCACGGACCCCTCGCACGCGTCAGGAAGTATGCACACGTCGAGAAGGCGAACTGCCCACAGCCGATCATCGCGACGTCCTTCGGGACGCCACGCTTCCAGAAGCGGATCTGCTGCACGAATCGGCCGAGGGGCGCGAGCCGTCGCATCCGGCCGATGCTCTTGATCAGCGTGCGTTCGAAGCCGTACATCGCCACGAAGCGCCGGAACTTGCGGAGTGGTGTCGGGACCCCGCCGCGCGGCATCGTCATGACGTGCCGGCGCGCCGGGCGCGATACAGGCGCACCTCGTCGGCGACGCCGTCCCGGAAGGTTCGCGGCGCATAGCCGAAGTCGCGCGCCGCGTCGTCGTAGGGGAAGGCCTTGTCTTCGCGAAGGCGCTCGATCTGCTCGACGGTGATGCGGGGATGGGAGACGAGACCCGCATACAGTCGCGCCGCGGCGTGTAACGGCTCGAACGGCAGCGGCAGGATCGTTCGCCGCCGACCCAACGCCGCAGCCGTCTCCTCGACGAGGGCTTTCAGGGTCAGCGGGGCGCCTCCGGCGATGTTGTACGCGCGCCCGACCGTTGCCGGGTGCCGGAGGACCTCCACGACGGCATTCGCCACGTCGGCCACGTGCACGGGCTGCTGTCGCGCCCGTGGCACAGGCACCGGAACGATCGGCAACCGGTCGACGAGTGCGATGAGGCGGATGATGTTGCGATCGTCGGGCGTGCCGTAGATCATCGTCGGTCGAAGCAGCGTCCAGTCGATGCCCGACTCACGGACGAGCCGTTCGCCGTGTTCCCTCAGGGGCTTGCTGCGAACCGGCAGCGTCGTCAGGATTGCGGTCGTACTCACGAAGACACCCCGCCTGAGGGAAGCGGCGCGGCCGATCGCCGCAAACAGCGAATCCACCCACGGGAACCCCAGCGACGCGATGTTGAGCAGCACGTGGGCGCCGGCCAGCAGCCTGTCGAGACTGGCGCCGTCGTGCAGATCGCCCGCGACCGGCACTACCCCCTCGCGCTCGAGCGTGAGGCCCGCCTCGGCAGTGCGCACGAGGGCCTGCACGCGGGCGTCAGGGTACTGTCGGCGCACCGCGCGAACGACGTGACGCCCGGTAAAACCGGTCGCGCCGGTGATCGCGATGACGGTGGCTGCGCTCATGGCGCGGACTCCCCGCGACGGCCGGCCCGCACCGCGATCAGGAGTGCCAGGTACGTGCGCGCCAGCGCCTTGCGTTCGTAATGCGCCGACACGAACGCACGACCCGCGGCGCCCAGTTCGGCCCGGCGAGCGGGGTCGTCGGCAAGCTGGCGGACGGCCGCGGCGACAGCTGGTCCGTCTTCGGGGTCCACGACCAGGGCGCCTCCCGATCGGGTGAGAATGGCTCGCGCCTCGCCGCGCACGCTACCGACGATGGGCCGCGCACAGGCGAGGATCTCGAACATCTTCGACGGGATGAAGGTCTCGAAGAGCGGGATGTTGCGAAGCGGCACGAGCGCGATGTCGGCCGTCGCGTACCACTCGGGCATGCTGGCTTTCGCCTGGCCCGGCAGGAAGGTCACGTTCTCGAGGCCGAGCGCCGCTGCACGCTCGACCAGCAGCGTCTTCTCGGCGCCCTCCCCGACGAAGACGAAACGTATGTCGGGTCGGTCGGCGAGGTCGCGTGCCGCCTCGAGGAGGGCCGGCAGCGCCTGCGAGATGCCGTGGGCGCCGATGTACAGGACGACGCAGGCGTCGCCGAAGCCATGTGCGGCTCGCAGCGAAGTCTCGCGGCCTGCCGGGACGAAGGTGTCGACGTCCACGCCGTTGGTGATCACGGCCACCTTGTCGGCCGACAGTCCGCGCTGCACGAGGATGTCCCTGAACGCGTGGGTCACGACCACGACACGCGCGGCGCGACGATAGAGGAACATCTCCAGGCCTTCGAGGATGCCGATGATCGTGCGGTTCTTCAGGACGCCCAGCTCGACGAAGATGCCGGGCCACAGGTCGCGCACCTCGAAGACGTACGGGATGCGCAGCACGGCGCTCATGAGCCAGGCGGAGATGACGGCAAAGAACGCCGGCGACGAGACCACGATGACATCGGCCTGACGGATGTGGCGCGTACTGAAGAGGAACGACGACACCATGAACGAGAGGTGATTCAGGGTGCGCTTGACGAACCCCTCGTTGGGAGTCGCGTACACCCAGTTCCGCAGGACACGCAGCCCCCGGTAGTCCTCCGCGACGAACCGCACGCCGCGGTACCGCGGCGGCAGGACGCCGGTCGGGTGGTTCGGCATGCCGGTGACGACCGTCACCGTGTGCCCCGCTTCCTGCCAGGCGAGGCACATCTCGCTTCCACGCGCCGACGGGGCACCCAGTTCGGGTGGAAAGTACTGACACATGTACGCGATGTGCAGGGGCCGGGACATTACGTCGGGTCCCCGGCTCGGCGTGGTGTGGCAAGGCGACGCTCGCCGAACGCGATGTCGCCCTCGGGCGTGAGTTGCACGCGACCCTCGGCCGCGCCGCGCGGTTCCGCGACCAGCGCGAGCGCCCACGACACGGGCACCGTGCCGCTGCCCGTCCAGACGAGCACCGGCGCCGCGATGCGTTCCCCGAACCGGGGCGAATACCAGCCTTGCAGCGGCGACGTTGCCGCAGTGACGACAGACGGCACGCCGAGTCCCTGCCAGAGAACGCGCAGGCTGACGTCGCCACGCCGCAATTGCACGCTCGCTTCGCCGGGCGCGACGTGGACCTCCGGATGCATGTGCAGGTGCACCGCCCAATCGTGCGTGCCGTGGCCTTCCAGCCCGTCGCGGATGACCAGCGCACCATCCTGATGCAAGAGGAAGCAACGGCGATGTTCAACCGGCGGCCTGAGTCGACGGTAGCCATCATGCACCGCGTCGATCATCTGCCATCCCTCGTGCGTTCCGGTGCGTGCGCGGCGGACGCGCGCCCGCCGCGCCGCACGGAAGCTGCCCCAGCACTCGGTGGAGTCGGTGTGATCCACCGCGACCGTATTGTGTGCGGGCGTGCTGCGTGCGTAAGCGCGCCACGCGCCCTCGCGGTACTCGCTCACCCCGGCATCCACGACGACGCGCGTCCGGTCCACCGAGAGTTCGAAGGTGAACGTGTCGGCCTGCGCGTGTGCGGGCAGTTCGTCCGGGCACGCCGCGCCGACGTCGGCGATGAGCGTCAAGCGGCCGCCGACGCGTTTGACGATGCCGCTGTGCGTCTCGCGATGAGCGGCGCCATCTACCTGCAGCGGTCCTGCGGCTTCGGCGAATGCCACTCGCCCGGGAAGCGCCGCCGCGCCGGCTGGCAGCGCCGCGAACACGCGATGGCGAGCTGCGAGCGGCGACGTGGCCGGGCCGCCGAGCAGCACGCCGTAGAGCGACTCGAGCTCGTCGGGCGAGATGGCCATGTCGAACGCGCTGTCGCCCAGCAGCGCGATCGCGCCGTCCGGATGCACGAGACGCGGCAGGGCACCCTGCAAGCGGGCGCAGGCCTGGCCCAGGCGGGGCGACACGGCGCGGCCCGCTGCCACGAGCACGGCCGCGACTTCCAGGGCGTCGGCCAGCACCTGGCAGTGGTACATCGGTGAGCGCTCGAAATGAACGCCGTCGAGAAGGATCTGCGCCTCGAGTTCGCGCGTGAAGGCGTCCACGGTCCGTTCGATGTCCGTCCACGTCCGCCAGTAGACGGCCGCGATGGCCACGGCCTTGAGGTTCTTGAGGAGATGATTGCCGCCGACATCCCGTTCGAGATTGTCGGAGACGAACACCGTCTGCTCGCGAAGGCTGGCGTCGAGGGTGGTGCTGCTGCGAAACGCGTCGGGTGCGGCGGCGATGGCCAGAAGCCAGTTGACGAGCCGCAGCGACACCACGTACGGATGCCAGGCGTCGCGGGTGGCCGCCATGCCGCAGGGATTGCGCGCAATCCAGTCCTCGATCAGCTCGCGAGCGAACCGCCGCCCCGCGTCACCGCACTCGACGAGTGGCAGCACGTCGTCGAAGTAATGCAGGTGATACCGCCAGAGCTGAGATTGCGCGCCCGCCTGCCAGTCGGGCAGGCGGCCGAGCACCGCGACTTCCGTGAGAAACGTCCACCGCCCGGCTTCGAGCGCTTGTCGGCGGTCGAGGGCCTCAGCCGACGCCGCTGCGGGAGGCTGCAATCGGAAGCCGCCGTCGCCGATGGGCGTTGCCGTGCGCAGGCGAGACACGCGTCGTCGCCGCGCCTCGTCGGGCGCGTACTCGCGTGCCCACCGCTTTGCACGAAGCCGAGCGCGGGCCGGCACCTGATGCCACTCGAGGTGGCGCATGGTGTCCAGATAAAGGCGGAAACGGCGCATCGAGAGCGAGGGACCGCTGGGGCGGCGGCCGACGGGCGATTAGAATGCAGGACGGCTTGCGCACGTACTGCACGAGCCCCCAAGGATATCGCATGTCATCCGTTGTTCAGGCTGCCGGGGTGGCCATGGTCGCGGCCGCCGCCACCGGCTGGCTGGTCGCGACGATCCGCCGCTGGGCCCTCCGCAAGGCTCTCCTGGATCTCCCCAATTCACGCAGTTCCCACTCGCGGGCGACGCCCCGGCTGGGCGGCGTGGCCATCGCGCTGGTGCTCTTGTGCGGACTCGCGATCCTGGCGATGTCGCCGCTGGCGAGCGCGCAGCAGCGCTGGGCGCTCCTCGTGCTCGCGTGCACCGGGGCCGGCGTAGCCATCGTCTCGCTTCTCGACGACGTCCGGCCGCTACCGGCAGTGGTCAGGCTCCTCGTGCATCTTGTCGGAGCCGTAGTCACGGTTGCGCTCGTCACGCCGCCCGGCACCTTGGACGGGGGCGTGCTTGGCCGCGTGATGCTCGCCGGCGCCCTGGCGGCCGTGCTGATGGTGCTTTGGATCGGCTGGTTCATCAACGCCTTCAACTTCATGGACGGCATCGACGGCATCGCGGGCACGCAGGCCCTGGTGGC
>JAEZCY010000333.1 GCA_023429845.1 Acidobacteriota bacterium | reverse complement strand
AGCCACGCACATCTGCGGCGACCCCGGCATGCAGTTCGACACGACGATCAACGACTGGCACACCTGCCCGAACACGGCCCGCATCAACGCGAGCAACCCGTGCTCGGAGTACATGTTCCTCGACGATTCGGCGTGCAACCTGGCGTCCATCAACCTGATGAAGTTCGTGGACGAGCACGGCGAGTTCGACGTGGACGGCTTCCGCGCCGCCTGCCGCGTGCTGATCACCGCGCAGGAAGTGATCGTCGACAACGCGAGCTACCCGACCAAGGCGATCGAGCGCAACAGTCTCGCCTACCGTCCGCTCGGCCTCGGCTACGCCAACCTCGGCGCGTTGCTGATGGCGCGCGGCCTGCCGTACGACAGCGACGCCGGCCGCGGCATGGCGGCGGCGATCACGGCGGTGATGACCGGCGAGGCGTATGCGCAGTCGGCGCGCGTCGCCCGTGATCACGGCGGCCCGTTCGAGGGCTACGAGAAGAACCGCGAGCCGTTCCTGCGCGTGATGCGCAAGCACCGCGCCGCCATCAAGGGCATCGAGCGCCCGAGCGTGCCGGCCAGCATCCTCGACGGCGCGCGCGCCGCCTGGGACGACGCGATCGAGGTCGGCGAGGCACACGGGTTCCGCAACGCGCAGGCGACCGTGCTCGCGCCGACCGGCACCATCGGCTTCATGATGGACTGCGACACCACCGGCGTCGAACCCGACATCGCACTCGTCAAGTACAAGAAGCTCGTCGGCGGCGGACTGATGAAGATCGTCAACGGCACGGTGCCGATGGCGCTCGAGAAGCTCGGGTACTCCGCGCAGCAGATCAAGGAGATCGTCGGCTACATCGACGAGCACGAGACGATCGAGGGCGCGCCGCACCTGAAGGCCGACGACCTGCCCGTGTTCGACTGCGCGTTCAAGGCGCTCAAGGGCGACCGGTCGATCCACTACATGGGGCACATCAAGATGATGGGCGCCGTGCAGCCGTTCATCTCGGGCGCGATCAGCAAGACCGTGAACGTGCCCAAGGACGCGACGGTGGAGGAGATCCAGGAGGCCTACGTCCAGTCGTGGCGGCTCGGCGCCAAGGCGGTCTCCATCTACCGTGACGGCAGCAAGCGGACGCAGCCGCTGAACACCTCGAAGGACAAGCAGCCGGCCAGCGAGGTGGCAGCCGTCAACGCGGTGCCGCAGCCGGTCCGCCGCAAGCTGCCCGACGAGCGGCCGTCGATCACCCATCGCTTCGACATCGCCGGCCACGAGGGGTACATCACCGTCGGCATGTTCGACGACGGGCAGCCGGGCGAGATCTTCCTCGTGATGGCGAAGGAGGGCTCGACGATCTCGGGCTTTGCCGACGCGTTCGCGCAGGCCATCTCGTACGCGCTGCAGTACGGGGTGCCGTTGCAGGTGCTCGTGGACAAGTTCAGCCACGCGCGCTTCGAGCCCTCGGGCATGACGCGCAATCCCGAGGTCCGCTTCGCCAAGTCGATCGTGGACTACGTGTTCCGATGGATGGCGACCAAGTTCCTGTCGCCGGAAGCCCGCTTCCGCGCCGGCGTGAACATGCCAGATCCGACGCTGGCCGCGGTTGACGCGCCCGCGCAGGCGGCGGTGGCGGCGACGGTGGCCGCGGCAGCGGCGCCATCGGCGCGCGTGTCCGAGTTCGCGTCGATGCAGAACCAGGAAGACGCGCCGCCTTGCAGCACCTGCGGCTCGATCATGGTGCGCGCCGGCGCCTGCTACAAGTGCGCCAACTGCGGCACCACCAGCGGCTGCGGCTGATGGTGGGTTGTACGTAGCCGTCGGGCCTTGCCCGACGGGCCGTTCACGCGGTCGGTGAACGTCGTCGCTCGAGCGGCCCAGTAATGCGTGAATGCTCAATGCGGAATGTCGAGATCAGCGTCTCGGCATTCCGCATTCGTCGTCCTCGCCAAGCTCTCGCGACACGCGACACGTTACGTCGCTGCCCTCGAGCCGAGATGGCAGCCAGGCTCTCGTGGACATTCCGATTGATGCCGATGAGCGCGGACCGTTCGAACGGATACGAAGGGATTGCGAGCCGGTACGTTGCCGGGCGCGGCACCCGTCCGGCCGACGGCGACGCGATTGGCGCCGCCATCGTCCGGGCGTGGGCACACGCCTTCTCCCCAGGGGCGACCGTCCTCGACCTCGGCTCCGGCCCCGGTGAGCCGAGCACACGCATCCTGCAGGAGGCCGGCCACGCGACCTACGCAGTCGATGCGTCAGCGTCGATGGTCGCTGCATTCCGCCTCCGCTTCCCCGACGCGCCGATCGAGCACAACACGGTCGAAGCGTCTGCCTTCTTCGACCGGACGTTCGATGGTGTGCTTGCCTGGGGGCTCCTGTTCCTGCTCGAGCCAGCCGCTCAGGCGCGTGTCATCGAGAAGGTGGCCGGCGCGCTCGACCCCGGTGGGCGTTTCCTCTTCACGGCCCCTGAAGAGCCTCTCGAATGGCTGGACGCCATGACCGGCCGTCCGTCGCACTCGCTCGGCGCCCACGCCTATCAGCGGCTCCTGCACGATGTCGGTCTGACGTGGGTGGCCGCCGCCCGCGACGAAGGCGGGAACCACTACTACTTCGCCGAGAAAGCGCTCGCTGTGTAAGGACGTTACCCGGCGGAGTCGCGGCGCGTGTCCAAGTTGGCGTCGCTGCAGAACCAAGGAGTCGCGTCGCCCTGCAGCCTTTGCGGCTCGATCATGGTGCGCGCCGGCGCTTGCCACAGTGCGCGCCCTGCGGAGCCACCAGCGGGTGCGGCCGGGCACCAGCTGCTGTAGCCGTCGGGCCTTGCCCGACGGGCCGTTCACGCGGTCGGTGAACGTCGTCGCCCGAGCGGCCCAGTAATGCGTGAATGCTCGATGCGGAATGTCGAGATCAGCGTCTCGGCATTCCGCATTCGTTGTCTGCAAGCCCGGCTCCGGCCGTCGACATGACCGCGCTCTTCCTGGAGAATGAACTGTCGCCACCGCCGAGCTTTGGTACAGCGGCGTCGAGGTGGGGTTACCACGTTTCCAGGCACGCCCGCCTCAGCGCAGGTGTCGTTTCATTCGTCGGGTTCCTCCGTTCAAATCGTGGTCCCGCCCGTTGAATCTCGCGGGGACACTCGTGGCCCTCGGCCTGCTGCCGCTCCTTGGACCAACAGTGGAGCCGGCGATGACCACGGCGCTGAACTCCGCGTCGGGCATGTTGTTCGGGGCGTTGCTGGGCCTGAGTTACTACTCAGGCCGGCAGCCGAATGGTTCGAGAGAGCCGCACCGCCTGCGATGTACGAGCAGGCCACGAGCAGCGAGGTCAGCCCGAGTCACGCCGAGGACGCGTGAACGCTCGCGACCGCCCGGCACGTGGGGGACCCACTGGCGCAGAACCGGCCTCGTCAAGACGTTTCGGCCGCTCGGCATCCTGACGTTCCAGAACAGCGGCGTCTACAGCGGGCAGGAGACGCCGCACTTCCACTTCCATGTCGTGCCCCGGCAGCAGGGGAGTGACTGGGGCATCGGTCCTCCACAACTCGCGACGTTCGAGAGTGCTGGCCGTCGACGCGGAACCGCACATGACGCGAGCGGAGATGCACCGCGCCGACAACGGGCCCAGGCATCCGCCAGGCAACTCGCCGAGACCGCGGCGCTGATTCGGCGCAACCTGCCGATGTAGACGCAGGCCCTGGCGAGTGTCGATCCGGACGATCTCGGTGAGGCCGCCGAGGCGGCCGTGCAGGCTCATGTGTCCTCTGTGCGCGGCGACCCCGGAGTGACCATCGAAGGCGCTGCGGCACGCGATGCACGTGGACGTGTCCGTCGTCCTGAGGCGGGCTGTCCCACGTCGCGGATGTTGAACAATGGACGCATGAGCCACGCCGTCCAGCACCAGGAAGCCGGGTCGAAGGGCACGTTCTTCATCGCCGGCGACACCGGTGCTCACCTCGCCGCGATGTCGTACAGCCGCGCCAACGAGTCGCTCGTCATCATCGACCACACCGAGGTCGATCCGTCATTGGCCGGCCAGGGTATCGGACGCCTCTTGTTGACCGCGTTCGTCGACTGGGCCCGGAGCACGGGCACGAAGGTGATGCCCCTCTGTCCCTACGCGAAGGCGCAGTTCGACAAGGACGCGTCGATACGGGACGTCCTCATGTAGGGCGCCAGCGCCGCCACGCCACGTGGCTGCCAGGATGCCGCGCGGGGCGACGCGGAGAGGCGATGACCCGATCTGTGGAGGCCGGCAGTCCGGCGCCTCCAGCCGCCCGGCAGCGGCGGCGTTTGTGATAGCGTTCACGTCAAAAAGCCCCAGCTGCGGACGGGCGTCCGCGCCCAGCGCTCCCATGCACATGCCGAAGCTTCGCCGTCCACGCCGCGCCGCCGTTGCGACGCTCGTCCTCCTTGCCTGTGCCCTCGTGCCGTGGCTGTCGCTCGAAGCGCGCCGCGGACAGGCGCAGCCGCCGCGTCAGGCGGCTGCTGCCCCGAGCGGTCCGAAGCTCACGGTGCCCGACGGCTTCGTCGCCAGCGAGGTCTATCCCGCCGACAAGGCCGGCTCCATCGTCAACATCACCTTCGACGCCGACGGTCACCTCGTTGTCGCGAAGGAGAACGGTCCGGTGGTGCGGCTGCTCGACACGAACAAGGACGGTGTGCTCGACACCGAGCAGGTGGTGACCGATGCCGTCGCGAACTGCCAGGGCCTGCTGTTTGCCGGCAAGGACCTGCTGGCCACCTGCGACAACGTTGGCAAGCCGGCGATCGCCTCCCTGTATCGCGTGCCGGACGCCGATGGCGACGGCCGCGGCGAGACGCCGATTCTCGTCGCGCGCAGCACGTATTCGATCAGTGAGCACGGCGCCCATTCGCTGGTGTTCGGCCCCGACGGCGACGTCTACTGGATGATCGGGAACTTCGGCGGCACCGAGGCGTCGTTCGCGCCGCTGTCGCCGTATCGCAACTTCGGTGAAGAGCAATTGCTTCCCGTGATGGGCGACGCGCGCGGGCATGGCAACCAGGTGCGTGCGCCGGCCGGGTTCATCTCGCGCATTCCCCTGGCCGACATCCTGGCGAGCACCGGACCGTCGCCCGGGAGCGAGGTCGAGATCGTCGCCGGCGGCTTCCGTAACGCCTACGACGCCGCCTTCAATCTCGCCGGCGAGCTGTTCACGTTCGATTCCGACATGGAGTGGGACATCAACCTGCCGTGGTACCGGCCGGTGCGCACGCTCCACCTGCTCCCCGGTGGCGACTACGGGTTCCGCTACGGGTCCGGGCCGTTCCCCACCGCGTACCCGGATACGCTGCCGTCGCTGAGCGAGCTCGGGCGCGGCTCCCCGGTGGGTGTCGTGTTCTACCAGGGCGAGGCGTTTCCCGCCGACTACCGGGACGCCTTCCTGCTCGGCGACTGGTCGCGCGGCCGCATCTTGGTCGGCAAGCAGCAGCGCAAGGGCGCCAGCTACACCGAATCGGTGTCGGAGTTCGTCCTCGGCACGCCCCTCAACGTCACCGACGTGGACGTCGCGGCCGACGGCTCGGTGTATTTCGCGCTCGGCGGACGCCGCACGCGTGGCGGCATCTACCGCGTGGCGCATTCGCAGGCCGCACAGCTGCGGCCGGCGCCGGCAAGCGACCCCGTGTCGCGTGCGCTCGCGCAGCCCCAGCCGCGTTCGTCTTTCGGGCGAAGGGCCATCGAGGAGGCGCGCGCCGCCGCCGGCGCGAGTTGGAACGAGCGCCTGCGGCAGGTCGTGAACGGCACGGACCCCGGTGCCCGCCGGGCCCGCGCACTCGAGTTGCTGCTCGTGCACGGCGAGGCGCCGACCGTGTCGACGCTGGCCGCTCTTTCGAAGGACTCGACGGCCGACGTGCGCGCCGCCGCCGCCCTGTATCTCGGCCTGCATGACGCCGCTGAGGCGCGTGCCGCGCTCGTGCCGTTGCTGCGTGACGACGATCCGCTCGTCCAGCGGCGTGCCCTCGAAGCGCTCGTGCGCACCGGGCTGCACTCTGCGATGACGCCGCCGTTCGATCCCGTCGCCGACGTGCTGCCACTGCTCGGCCACGAGGAACGCCACGTGCGCTACGCCGCACGGCACGTCCTCCGCGTCGTGAACCGCAACCTGTGGCGCGACGCCGCCATGGCGCTGACGATGCAACCGGCGGCGACGGAGGCCCAGGTCGTCCTCGCGCAGACGGCCGTCGCGTCCACCGACATCCCGCCGCTGCTCGACAAGCAGTTGGCCATCATCCAGACCGGGGTGTCCGGCCAGGCGCTGATCGACGTGCTCCGCGCCATGCACCTGTCGGTGATTCGCAGCGGCGATGTCCGTCACGCCTCGCGCTACACGGCGTTCGGCACGGCGTTGCTCGAGCGCTTCCCGACGGGCACGCCGCTCGTCGATCGCGAGATCGCCAGGACCCTGGCCTACCTGGATACGCCGGGGGCGCTGCCCGAGATCGTGTCGTACATGACGGCGGCAGGCACCCACCGTGAGGATCAGCTCTTCATGATGTATTGCGTGCGCGCCATGAAGTCCGGCTGGGAGAAGCCGGAACGCGACGCCGTCGTGAAGTGGTTCCTGACCGCCCAGGAGCAGAAGTGGCGCGGCGGCGCCAGTTTCCCCGGCTACATGCGCGACATGTGGAAGGAGATGCTGACCAATCTCCCGGACGACGAGCGTCGAACAGCCGAGGAGGAGATGGAGGCCTACACGCCACCGCCGGTGATGACCAGCGCGGGACGGCCGCAGCAGCTCGGCGACGACGCGACGCGGCTGTCCATCCAGGAGCTGCGCGAATACATGACGCTGGACCCCATGGCGTACACGGGCGACGCGGCGCGCGGCGAACAGATGTTCGAGAAGGCCCTGTGCTCGGCCTGCCACAAGCACGGCGCACTTGGGCAGGAGGCGGGGCCCGACCTCACCGACGTGGCCCAGCGGTTCGGTCGGAACGACCTGCTCGACGCCATCCTCGAGCCGTCCAAGTCCATCTCCGACCAGTGGGCGTCGGTCGAGCTCGTCACGCGCGACAAGAAGGTCGTGGCCGGCGTGATAGTGTCGGAGAATGCGGACACGGTCGTGTTGCAGCCCGTTGGCGCCCCGCCCGTCTCGGTGCCCGTGAGAGACATCGAGAAACGTGCGGTGGCCACGGTGTCATCCATGCCCGAAGGTCTGTTGAACACGCTGACGCTGCGAGAGATTGCCGACTTGCTGGCCTTCCTCGAGCGTTCGCCCGTCAACTAGTCGTCAGGGGCGCCGCAGGGCGCCCGTACCTGCATTCATCGTGCTCGACCATACCCTCTCTCGTCCCGTCGGTCCGCGGTGGCACGTGTTCCTGTGCCTGCTCGCGTCGTTCGTCGCACTGCCGGCCGGCCCGGCCCGCGCCCAGACCATGGCCGCCACCCTCTTCGTCGAGGCGCGCGACCAGACTGGCGCGCTGCTGCCCGACGTCACCATCACGCTGACCGACCAGCAGACGGCACTGATGCGCGAGGGCACTACCTCGTCGTCGGGCCTGCTGGTCATCCCGCTGCTCACGGCCGGCACCTACACGCTGCAGGCCGGCCGCGACGGCTTCAAGACCGAGATCGTCCGTGACATCGCCGTCCAGGCCGGCGTGCGCGGCACGCTCAACATCGTCATGGTGCCCGGGGCGGTCACCGAGCAGGTCGTGATCAGCGCCGACCTCACGAC
Source organism: Acidobacteriota bacterium (assembly GCA_023429845.1). Taxonomy (GTDB): domain Bacteria; phylum Acidobacteriota; class Vicinamibacteria; order Vicinamibacterales; family Vicinamibacteraceae; genus Luteitalea. Next base: position 12,279 of record JAEZCY010000333.1, on the reverse strand, counting down.
GCTGCGCGCCGGCACGGGCACGGTGGGCGAGGTCTTCGACAACGAGACGCTGGTCACGCTGCCCGTGACCGAGCGCGACGTCATCCAGTTCACCTTCCATGCGCCGGGCGTGGCGCCGCCGGCGCCAGGATCGCGGCTCTCGACCCAGGGCAACATCGGCTTGAACAACAGCGGATCGCGAGAGGCGGCCAACAACTTCCTGCTCGACGGCGTGGACAACAACGACCTCTTCCTCAATCGCATCGTCGTCAACCCGAGCCTCGACGCGGTGCAGGAAGTGTCGATGCTCCAGGCGACCTACGACGCCGAGCACGGCCGCAGTTCGGGCGCGCAGGTGAACGTCGTGCTGAAGTCCGGCACGCGTGACATCCGCGGCACCGCGTTCGAGTATTTCAGGACCGACGCGCTCGATGCGCGGCCGGCCTTCCTGCCTGACGGTGCCGCCACGCCCTCGCTCGGCAAGCACCAGTTCGGCGGCACGGTCGGAGGCCCCTTCGGGCGCTTCCCGTCGTTCTATTTCCTGAGCGTGGATGCCATCCAGGCGCACGAGGCCGACACGCGACTCGCGCGCGTGCCCAGCGACGCGGCGCGCGCGGGCGACTTCAGCGCGCTCGGGCGCCCGATCATCGACCCCTTCACGCAGCAGCCGTTTCCGGGCAACGTGATCCCCGCCTCGCGCATCAGCGCCGCGGGCCGCGCCGCCGCAGACCTCTATCCGCGCGCCAACACGGACGACTTCGGCTCGGCAAATCACGTGTCGTCGCCGGAAGGGCAGCGCGACGCCATCCAGCTCACGATCAAGACCGACCATCACGGCTGGCAGGACCGCCCGTTCCACGTGCGCTACTCGTATGGCCGCGAGGATCGCGACCTGCCGTTCCCCGCGCGGGCGCGCAACCTGCCGGGGTTCGGCACGTCGGTGCTCGACGCGGGACACAACTTCGCGGCTGGCTTCAACCAGGCGTTCTCGCCGCGGCTCTTCAACGAACTGCGCGTCGGCGTCAACGCGCTGCGACGCGACAGCGTGCCGACCAACGCCGGCTTCGACGCCTACGCGGCGCTCGGCATGCGCGGCCCGGCGCCGTCCGACGTGGACCGCGGCTATCCGGCCATCGTCGTGAGCGGCTACGAGACGCTCGGCGACGATCCGAACCTGCCCGTGCTGCGGAGCACGCGGACGATTCACCTAGCCGACACGCTCACGGCACAATTCGGTCGGCACCACCTGAAGGCGGGCGGAGAGTTCCGGCACTACAAGTCCGACGGCATCAACCACCTGTTCGCGCGGGGACAGGCGCTGTTTGCCGGGGCGATCAGCGGCGAACCGTTGGCCGACCTGCTGCTCGGGTACCCGACGATGGCGCTGCTCGGCACCAACGACAACGTGCAGGCCTTGCGCACGTGGTCCAGCAGCGTGTTCGTGCAGGACGACTGGCGCGTCACGCCGCGGCTCACGGTCAACGCCGGGCTGCGCTACGAGTTCAACGCGCCGGCCGTGGATGCGGCCGATCGCATGCGCATCTACGATCGCCAGACGAGCCAGCTCCTCGACGTGGGTACCAACGGCGTGTCGCGGTCGGGCATCGCGGCAGACCGCAACAACCTTGCGCCGCGCGTCGGCTTCAGTTACGACCTGACCGGCGAGGGCGATACGGTGCTCGAGGGCGGGTACGGCGTGTACTACAACGTCGGCACGCTGATCGAGACGTCCGCGCTCTACTTCAACCCGCCGTTCTTCGGCATCGGACTGTACTTCCCGACGCAGGCGCGACTGCTCACCCTGGCCGACCCGTTCCCGGGGCAGGCCGTCGGCACGCAGCCGACGATCAACTCGCTCGACCAGCGTATGCGCACCGCGTACGCGCACCAGGCCAGCCTCGGCGTCCGCCAGTCGTTCGCGCGGACCACCGTGGACGCGCGGTACGTGGGGTCGTTCGGTCGCGACCTCGTGCGCAAGCGCAACATCAACCAGGCGGCGCCGGGGCCGGGCGATCTCGGTCCGCGCCGACCGCTGCCGCAGTTCGGCGACATCCTGATGGTGGAGTCGGGGGCCGAGTCCACGTACCACGCGCTGCAGTTCGGAGCCGTGCGGCGCGCGGGTTCGCGGTTGACATTCCGCGGCTCGTACACCTGGTCGAAGTCGATGGACGACCAGTCCGCATTCCTGGCCACCGACGGCAACGACAACACGCCACAGGACAGCCGGAACCTCGCCGCCGAGTGGAGTCTCTCGGATTTCGACGTGCGCCATCGGCTGGTGCTGACGGGGTCGTATGTCGTGCCCGACTTCGGCCTCGGGGCTCTCGGGCGTGGTTGGCAGGTGAGCGGCGTGCTGTCGGCCCAGTCGGGCCGTCCATACACGCCACGCGTCAGCTTCGACAACAGCAACTCGGGCAACACCGGCGGCGGGACGTTCGCCTATGACCGTCCGAACGAGGTGACGGGCGCCGCGCCGGCCGCGGGCGTCGGGGTCGTGACCTATGACGGCCGGTCCTTCGCGATCGCGCCGCCGTATACCTACGGCAATGCGGGGCGCAACATCCTCATCGGCCCAGGGTATGCAGCCGTCGATGCGGTGGTCTCGCGGCGCGTCGCCATTGGCGGCCCCCGCGCGCTCGAACTGCGGCTCGAGGCGTTCAACCTGCTGAACCGGACGAACCTGCAACTGCCGGACAGCTTCGTCGATCGTCCGACGTTCGGGCAGTCGCTGTCGGCGTTCCCACGACGGCAGTTTCAGCTCGCGGCGCGGTTCAGTTTCTGACGAGTCCGGACGACGGTTGCCGACACGGGCCGACCGACGGCCGACGATCGACGACCGACGGAGGCCGACCGACGAAGGCCGAGAGAGACGACGACCGGCGTGGCGCCGGTGTCATTGTGCGAGGAACCTCGATGCGCATCACCCGTTCGCTGTTGGCCCTGACCCTGATGTTCGCCGCCGGCTTCGCTGCCGGTCAGTTCTCGCGCGCCGACCTTGCGGCGCAGCCCGCGCCGGCCCAGAAGGTGTACGAGCTGAGGACCTACTACACCCATCCCGGAAAGTTGCCCGACCTGAACACCCGCTTCCGCGATCACACGACGCGCCTCTTCGAGAAGCACGGCATGACGAACGTCGGCTACTGGGTGCCGCAGGACGAGCCGGCGCACAGCAACACGCTGACGTACGTGCTCGCGCACGACAGCCGCGAGGCGGCGAAGCAGAGCTGGAGCGGGTTTCTCAACGACCCCGAGTGGAAGAAGGTGAAGTCGGCCTCCGAGGCCAATGGCCCCATCGTGACCAAGGTGGACAGCGTCTTCATGGACCCGACCGACTACTCGAAGCTGAAGTGACGCGACGCGCCGGTCGCGGCGCGGCCAGGAGGAGCACGTGCGCTCGTTGCTGTTCGGAGGGGTGAGGTCCGGTTCGCGGTTGTTCGACCTTGGCGTGCTGCCGGTGCGCGTCTGCGCCGGACTGGCCCTCGTGCTGGCGCACGGGCTCGCCAAGGTGCCGCCGTCGACGCAGTTCGTGGAGCATGTCGCCGGCTTCGGCTTTCCTGTCCCGGGGCTCTTTGCCTGGGCGGCCGCGTTTGCGGAAGTCGGCGGCGGCCTGCTGCTCGCCCTGGGGCTGCTGACCCGTCCAGCGGCGCTCCTCATCCTCTGCAACATGGTTGTCGCCTTCGTGTTCGCCCATGCGCAGGATCCTTTCGCCGCCAAGGAGAAGGCGTTCCTCTTCGGCAACATCGCGTTCCTTTTCCTGTGCGTGGGTGCAGGTCGCTTCAGCGTCGATGCACGCGTCGTGAAGCGCTGAATGCGTCCACGCGTCTCCATCGTCTGCGCGACCTACAACCGCAGCAACATCCTCGGCTACACGCTGGCGTCGGCACGCTGGCAGACGGTCGCCGACTGGGAGCTGATTGTCGTCGGTGACGCGTGCACCGACGACAGCGGCGACGTCGTGGCCGCCCAGGGCGACGTGCGCATGCGGTTCGTGAACCTGCCGCGCAACCACGGCGAGCAATCAGCTCCCAACAACCTCGGCCTGGCGCAGGCCGCAGGCGAGTTCGTCGCCTTCCTGAATCACGACGACCTCTGGTTCCCCGATCACCTGGCGCGCCTGCTCGACGTGTGTCAGGACCCGACCGTGGATGTGGCCCATGCCGCCACGGCGTTGATCGTGCCCGACCGCCCGCCGCATCTCGGAGCCGATGGCGCCGACGGCGGCTACGCGCCCTGGCAGACCGTGCCGGCGTCGACCTGGCTGGTGCGCCGCACGGCCTTCGAGCGTGCAGGCCCGTGGCGTGCCGCGGGTGACCTGTACGACGTGCCGTCGCAGGACTGGCTGCGCCGCGCGCATGCGGCCGGGCTCGTCATCCGCAGCGTTCCCGTGGTCTCGGTCGTGCAGATCGCTTCGGGCTTCCGCAAAGACTCGTACCGGCTGCGGCTGGCCGCGGAGCACACCGCGACCTTCGAACGGATGCAGCGCGATCCCACGGCCTATCGCGAGTTCCTGCTCACCGCGATGGCCACGGCCACGTCGGCGACCGCGCGTTACCTCGACGTCGGTCATGCGGCCCGCGAACTGCTGCACGGGATTGCCCGGCGTGCCTGCGTGGCAGCCGGCGTCCCACCGCGTGTCTTCATCTCCGTGCTCCGCCACCCGCGCAAGGGCGGCTTCATCGGGCACCTGCGTCGCGTTCGCGGCCTTCCAACGAGACCCCTGACTGCTCATGAACGATAGCTGGCTGTTGCCCGGTGCGTCGCCCGACACCCAAACCGTCACTGCGAAATGGGACCCACCCGACCTGCGCCTCATAGACGGCGTTCGCGTGCACGAAGTGCGGCACGTGGTCAAGGCGACCGGCGCGCTCACGGAACTGTATCGCCGCGACTGGTTCGACGACGATCGTCCGGTGGACCAGGTGTTCCAGGTGGTGATCGATCCTGGCAGCATCAGCGCGTGGCACGCACACGCGGAAACCTGGGACCGTCTCTTCGTGACGCAGGGCTCGGCGCGCATCGTCTTGTTCGACCACCGGCAGGGCTCGCCGACTTTCGGGCTCATCAACGAGTTCAGGTTCGGCGTGCTCCGGCCGGCGCTCGTGATGGTTCCGCCGCGGGTGTGGCACGGCGTGCAGTGCCTGGGCACCGAACCGGCGCACGTGTTGAACGCGGTGGATCGCGCTTACGACTACGAGCGCCCGGATCATTGGCGCGTCGAGCGAGACTGTGCGGCCATTCCGTACCGCTTTCCGACACCGTGAACGAGATGCGCTGTCGCGCCGCGCTTGCGGCAGTCACCGGGCGCCCGACGGGCCAGCCTGCTCGATGGGCCCCCCCGCGCCCGTGGTCGTGCCGACGTCGCGTGGCGTCTGACTCGCGCTGATCGCGACAACGAGCGCGCGGTTGAACGCCGGCAGGTCGTCGGGGTTGCGGGACGTGATGATGCCGCGATCCTCGACGACTTCCGCGTCCTGCCACTGCCCGCCGGCGTTGACCACGTCGGTGCGGATCGACGGGTACGACGTCAGCCGCAGCCCGTCCACGACCCCGGCCTCGACGAGCACCCAGGGTCCGTGACAGATGGCGGCCACCGGCTTGCCCGCCTCGTGGAATTCACGCACGAGTTGCACGGCCTTCGTGTTCGTGCGCAGGTTGTCGGGGTTCATCTGTCCACCCGGAAGTACCAGCGCGTCGTAGTCGGTTGCCTCGACGGCAGCAACGGGACGGTCCACCGCGAACGTCTCCCCCCACTCCGTATGCTGCCAGCCCCGGACCTCGCGCTCCTCAGGCGACACGAGTTCGACGAGGGCGCCCGCCCGCGTCAGTGCGTCCCGCGGACTCGTCATCTCGATCTGCTCGAACCCGTCGGCCACCATGATGGCGACCTTCTTTCCCGCCAGCGTCGTCGGCATCTGTCTCCCCTCGCGGTTCCCTGTTCGGATCCGCATCGATTGGGGACGGCGCCCGCTTCTGATTCCGCAGACCGGCGCGTCGGCTTACGCCGAGCCCCGGTCGCCGTCCCGAGTTGACCGATTCCTCTTGCAAGGCGTGGACCTGCCATATGCTTGAGTGATCGCCGCGCCACCTGCACGACCGGTGCGGCCCATCCACGAGCAGCCATGACAAAGACACGGATTGAAAAGGACTCGATGGGCGCCATCGAGGTGCCGGCAGACGCCTACTGGGCCGCCCAGACGCAGCGGTCGATCCAGAACTTCCCGATCGGGGTGGACCGATTCAAGTGGCAGCGCCCGATCATCAGGGCGCTGGGCATCCTCAAGAAGGCAGCCGCGCAGGCCAACGCCGAACTCGGCGAGCTGAGGGAGGACATAGCCGGACCGATCGTGCGCGCCGCCGACGAGGTGATTGCCGGGCAGCTCGACGCGCAGTTCCCGCTCGTCGTGTTCCAAACGGGCAGCGGCACGCAGTCGAACATGAACGCCAACGAGGTCATCGCCAACCGCGCCGTCAGCCTGACGGGCGGTACGGTCGGCGTGGACAGGACGGTGCATCCCAACGATCACGTCAACCGCGGTCAGTCGTCCAACGACACCTTCCCGACCGCGATGCACATCGCCGTCGTCGAGCAGCTCCATCACGGGCTGCTGCCGGCGGTGCGCCAGCTGCGCGACACGCTGGCTGCCAAGGCGGCCGAGTTCGACACCATCGTCAAGACGGGCCGTACGCACCTGCAGGACGCGACGCCGATCACGCTCGGGCAGGAGATCGGTGCCTGGGTCGCGCAGATCGAGTTCGGTCTGCAGGCGGTCGAACAGTCGCTGCCGGGCCTGTACGACCTTGCCATCGGCGGCACCGCGGTCGGCACCGGCCTCAATGCCCATCCCCGTTTCGGGGATCGCACGGCGCACTACATCGCGGAAGCGACGGGTTTCCCGTTCAGGTCGGCGTCCAACAAGTTCTTCGCGCTCTCGGCCCACGACGCCCTCGTGCAGACGTCGGCGTCTCTGCGGACGCTCTCCGGCGGGTTGATGAAGATGGCCAACGACGTTCGCTGGCTGGCGAGCGGCCCCCGCTGCGGCATCGGCGAGCTGTTCATCCCCGAGAACGAGCCGGGCTCCTCGATCATGCCCGGCAAGGTGAACCCGACGCAGTCGGAAGCGATGACGATGGTGTGCGTGCAGGTGTTCGGCAACGACGCGGCAGTGGCGTTCGCGGGGACGCAGGGCAACTTCCAGCTGAACGTCTTCAAGCCGGTGATGGTGCACAACGTGCTCGAGAGCATCGCGCTGATCGCCGACGCGTGCCGGGCCTTCGACGAGGGCTGCGCGCGGGGCATCGAGCCCAATCGCGAGAAGATTGCCGAGAACCTGGACCGCAACCTGATGCTCGTGACGGCGCTGAACCGGCACATCGGCTACGACAAGGCGGCGGCGATCGCCAAGACTGCCCAGAAGAAGGGGCTCACCCTGCGGGATGCGGCGCTCGCGTCGGGCGATGTGACGGAGGCGCAATACGAGCAGTGGATCGTGCCCGTGGAGATGACCAGGCCGACTCCCGGCAAGGAGAGCTGAGCGGACGCGCGGCCTGCCCTGGCCGCCGGCGTCGGGTCAGGGCTTTCCGCGTTCGTATGCCTCCGCGAAGAGGCGCCGCTGCTCGCGCGATCCGAGCATGACCAGGTCGGTGCCGCCGCGCAGCACCGTATCCGCAGTCAGCTGCGTCACGGTGCCCGTGCCGTCCTCGATGCCGACCACGCTCATGCCGGTGCGCGAGCCGATGCCCGAATCGCGGAGCGCGCGATTGGCCAGCGCCGGCGGCACGGGGATCGAGAACAGCTCGACGCCCTCCCCGAGGAGCACTGGCTCGTGGCCTCGCATGAGCGAAATCACGGCCTCCGCCCCAAGGGTCGTGTAGCTCAGGGCGAAGTCCGCGCCCGCGCGATGAATCGCCTCCACGTTGCGGTCGTGCGTCACCCGGCTGATGATCCGCAGCCCGGGGTTCAGCCGGCGGCAGTACACCGCCAGGTAGATGTTCATCGCGTCGTCGTTGGTCGTGAGCAACAGCGACGGCGACTCATGGATGCCCGCGCGGGCGAGCAGGTCGCGATCGTTCGCGTCACCGGCGAAGGTCGCGTCCACGTGGGCGGCCATGGTGGCCAATGGGCCGGGCTGCCTGTCGATCGCGTGCACGCGCAGTCCCTTCCGCCGCACCGCCCTGGCGGCCGCATGGCCCACCGTGCCTGCGCCGATGACGAGGACCGGCCCCTCGGCGGTGTTGCGGTCCGCAATCAGGGAGTTGAGCGCCTGGACCTGCGGCGCGCTGCCACCGAGCACGAGCACGGCGTCGCCCTCGATGCGCGTGTCGGGGTAGCAGGGCTGCAGAGTGCCTCGCCGCCACAGCCCGAGGAGGCTCAGGCCGGTGTGCTCGCGTAGCCGCGTGTCGGCGACGGTGCGGCCGACGAAGGGCGTGTCGCGTGCCGGCACTTCCACCAACTGGAGGTTGTGGACGCGCCCGACGACGTGGGCTTCGGCCCGTCCGGCGTGGACGCGGTTGGCCAGGTACTCGCCGAGCTGGTGCTTCAACGGCAGCACGGTCGTGGCCCCGGCGAGCTGGAGCACGTCCACCGAGTCCTCGTCTTCGACGATCCCGACGATCGGGACGTGTGCCGAGACTTCGCGGACAGTGAGGGTGACGTTGGTGTTGACGGTGTCCTCCGCGTTGGCGAGTACCAGCCGTGCGCGCTCCACGCCGGCCCGTTCGAACGTGGCACGGCTGTCGGCCTCGCCGACGATCACCGTCAGCCGTTCATCGTAGGCCTGCGCCGCGCGGTCCGGATTCGGCTCGATGATGACGTAGGGGATGCGTTCCTCGCGCAGGCGCAGGACCAGTCCGTCCGCGATGGTGTCGCGCTCCACCATGACGACGTGGTCGCGCACGTCGGCGGGCACCTCGCGCGGCACGCGCAACCGGACGCGGGCTTCCAGCCAGGGGGCATAGAACAGGCGGATGAACAGGAACGGCAGGACCACCAGCAGGAAGACGACGCCGGAGAGCAGCACGATGATGCTGAACAGGCGCCCGACGTCGCTCGTGAAGGTGATGTCGCCGAAGCCGAGCGTGCTCATCACCACGAGCGTCCAGTAGAAGCCGGTGATCCACGAGTGCTGCTCGCCCTCCACCCCGCCCTTGATCAGGTGGAACGCCACCGCGTACGTGGTGATCAGCGCTGCGAGGAATGCCACGTATGCGGTCAGTGCCCGCAGGTTGGCGCGCGCCTCGCGCTCGGTCATGAAATAGGCGATCTGGCTCGGCAGGAACTTCATCGGGTCCGCTGGATGCTACTCTCGTCGAGTTTCGGCCTACAATCCCGGCAACTTCTTCGTCCAGATCGAGAGACGCCTGCATGCATCGACGCGAGTTCCTGTGGAAGGGCACCGTACTGACGACGGCGCTGGGATTGCCCGTGGCGGCCGAAGCCCGCAAGGGTGATGCGCAAGTGGCGCCCGCGGCAGCCACGGCGCCGGCCGTGGCGGGCAGCAACCGCCGCACGTTCAAGCTCAAGTACGCCCCGCATTTCGGGATGTTCGAGCACTCGGCCGGCAAGGACCTGATCGATCAGCTGAAGTTCATCGCCGATCAAGGCTTCACCGCGTTCGAAGACAACGGGATGATGAACCGCACCCCGGAGGTCCAGACACAGCTCGGCGAGGCCATGGCCAAGCTCGGGCTGCAGATGGGCGTCTTCGTCATCCAGACCGGCGGTAACAACAGCGATCGGTTCACGACGGGCAAACCGGAGAATCGCGACCTGTTCGTGAAGGCCTGCGAGGCCGCGGTCGAGGTCGCCAAGCGGGTGAACGCGAAGTGGATGACCGTGGTGCCCGGCGGCTTCGAGCGGCGCCTGCCGATCGGGGTGCAGCATGCACATGTGATCGACACGTTGCGCTACGGAGCCGACGTGCTCGCCCGGCACGACCTCGCGATGGTGCTCGAGCCGCTCAGCGACAACCCCGATCAGTTCCTGCGCACGTCCGACCAGACGTACATGATCTGTCGTGCGGTGAACTCGCCTGCCTGCAAGATCCTGTTCGACATCTACCACATGCAGCGCAACGAGGGACATATCATCCCGCACATCGACTGGACGTGGTCCGAGATCGGGTACTTCCAGATCGGCGACAACCCGGGCCGCAAGGAACCGACGACCGGCGAGATCAACTACCGCACCATCTTCAAGCACGTGCACGCGCGCATGCAGGCCGAGACGCGCGACTTCATCTTCGGCATGGAGCACGGCAACGCCCTGCCCGGCAAGGACGGCGAGCAGAAGCTGCTCGAAGCGTACGTCGCGTCCGACGCCTTCTGAGGTCGGCCGCGGCGGCCTGCTCTCGCGGGCGTGGATGACTAGGATTCGCCGCCGTCCTGCCGTACGGTAAGACATGGCCGACCAATGGCGTCGTCACATCCTCAGCGACGGTGACGGGATTCGGACGCTGCTGCGGAGCCTCAGCCGCGTGGCGATCCTCGGCGCGCGTCCGGCGTCGATGGCGCACAAGGCGGCGTACTACGTGCCCCAGGCCCTGCAGGAGATGGGCCTCACCGTGGTCCCGGTCGTCGTTCACGGGCACCCGGACGCCCAGATTCTCGGCGAGCCCGTCTACCGACGGCTCGTCGACGTGCCCGGGCAGCTCGACCTGGTCGACGTCTTCCGTCGTGCGGAGGACCTTCCCGCGCATGTCGACGACATCCTGGCCCGGGCGCCACGCGCAGTGTGGTTCCAGTCGGGCATCAGCAACGACGCCGTGGCCGAACGGCTCGCGCGCGCCGGCATCCAGGTGGTGCAGGACCGCTGCCTGATGGTGGACTACCGCGGGCTGGGGCGGAGCCGACCATGAGGCCGGTGTTCATGCGCGGCGAGTGGCGCGACATCGTGGTGCTCAACTGGTTCGTCGAGCCGGCGCGGGTGCAATCGCTCGTCCCGGCCGGCGTCGAGCTCGACATCTGGGACGGGCTGGCGCTCGTCAGCCTGGTCGGCCTGAAGTTCCTGCGATTGCGCGCCGTGGGCATCCCGGCGCCCGGCCTCCAGGCGTTCGCGCAGGTCAACGTGCGGGTGTGCGTCAAGCGGCAGGCCGGCGACGAGGTGCGTCACGGCGTGCGCTTCCTCGCCCAGATGGCGCCCAGCCGCATCATGGCGGCCGGGGCCCAGCTCACGATGCACGAGCCCTTCCTCGCGCGCGACACCCGCGTGGACGACGTCCGCATGCCCCTCGGCCGGCGCAGCCTGACCTACACGTGGCGCGACGGACCCTGGCATCACGTGAGCGCCCTCGTGGATCCGCCGCCGCGACAGGAGCGCGAGGGCAGCCTCGAGAATTTCGTGCTGCAGCGGTGCTGGGGATACACGCCTCAGCCGGACGGCGGCACCCTGGAGTACCAGGTTGAGCATCCGCTCTGGCGGATCTGGTCGGTGCTCGACGTCGAGCGGGTGGCCGGCTGGGGCGACGTGCTGCCAGCGTCGATCGCGTCCGTTCTCGCCCGTCCGCCCGCATTCGCGGTGTTCGCCGAAGGGTCAGAGGTGCAGGTCCACACGCCCCGACGGCTGAGCTGACGGGCGGCGGGGCGGCCGCTTGCCTGGCCGCTTGCGCGCTTGCGGAACTCGCGTGTATAGTGGCTGCGCGCGACGCGCACCGGCAAGGTGCGTGGCAGTCCAAGGTTGTAGAAGGCCTGGGAAGTTCGCCAGGCCTTTTGCATTCAGTGCCCGCAACCGAATCAGCGCAGCGGTTGCCCCCGTCGTGGGGGAGTATGCACGACAGAGTACTTGTAGTCGGTCGGTCCGTGCGGCATGGCGGTGCTCCGATTACCGAACGAGGAGTTCGACATGCGTACAACCGGTACCGTCAAGTGGTTCAACGAGAGCAAGGGCTTCGGCTTCATCACCCCCGAGGGTGGACAGAAGGATTGCTTCGTGCACCACAGCGCCATCGCTGGCTCGGGTTTCAAGACCCTGGTCGAGGGTGAGCGCGTCGAGTTCGACATCGTCCAGGGCGCCAAGGGACCGGCGGCCGAGAACGTTGTTCGCCAGGGCCACTGAGCTCTAGCGACGGGCCTGCTGGAAACAGCCGGCCCGCTTGAGTACCGGGCGGCCGTATCGCGCACGGGGCCGGGCCGCTTTCTTTTTGCCCGAGTCCGCCCTCTTACCCTGTGCCATGCCGCGCTCTGCATCTCGCGCTCTCGGCATTCCGCATTCCCGCATTCCCGCATTGCCGGCATTCCCCACGCTCTCGGCCTTCCCGCATTCCCGCATTCCCGCATTCCCGCATTGCCGGCGCTCGCCCCCGGTCG